>QJVU01000652.1 GCA_003235605.1 Planctomycetota bacterium
CGGCATTGTCGACCACCCGACAGAACGCATAGATGGCGGTCAGTGCGCGGCGTCGTGGCCGGTCCAGGAACAGGAACGAAACGCTGAAGTTGGATCCCGCCTGGCGGGTGATCTGTTCCGGCGTCAGGGCTGCAGCCAGAGGCGTGCTCATCAGAACTCGCTCGGCATGCTCGCACCCACGACCGCCGACCCCAGGACACGCAGCTTCTGCCAGCGGGACAACCGGATGTGGAAACGGAGCACATCGTGGTCCACGGCACGGATGCGGGCCAGCACACGGCTGGCACCGTGGAGGATCCCACGCAACTCCATGCGCAGGCGTGGATCGACCTGCTCGGTCAAGGGCCATCCGGCGCGGAACATCGCCGCCACGCGGTCGGTCCAGTGCTTCACCAGCTCTCGCACGGGCTGGCTGGCCGAGTCCCTACGCAGGTCCGCTTCGGAGACCCCGAACCTCGCGAGGTCCAGCAGGGGGATGTAGATCCGGTCCCGCTCGACGAGGTCCTCCTTGATGTCCTGCAGATGGTTCAGCAGCTGCAGGGCAGTGCAGACGTGATCGGAGAGCTTGTCGCATTCAGGCCTGGCTTGCCCGAAGACGCGCAACACCAGCCGGCCGACGGGATCGGCAGACTTCCGGCAGTAGGCGAACAGTTGCTCCCCGTCGGCATAGCGGCGCACCTCCAGGTCCTCGGCAAAGGCATCCAGGAGGTCCAGGAAGAGCGCGCGGGGCAGGTCGAACTGCTCCATGGTCGCCCGCAAGTCCACGAACAGGGGCACTTCCTCCCTGGCCACTCCCTCCTTGGCCACTCCCTCCACGTGGGCCAGGAAGCTCTGGCGGTAGCTGCGGAGCGCGGCGGCATCCCGGTGCTCGTCGGCCAGGTCGTCTGCAGTCCTGGCAAAGGCGTAGATGCGGTGGATGTGAGGACGCAGCTGCTTGGGCACCAGGAACGACGCGACCGGGAAGTTCTCGTAGTGCCTCGCGGCCAGGGCCATGAAGCCTGGGCGATCGTGGACGATCCTGTGCTCGGCGTGGGTCTCCATCCAGAAAGGAAGAAAACGGGCTGTCAGAGTAACCGAGGCCACAGCTGGACCACTGTCCGTTGGGCCCAAAAGGCGAACGCTACAGCGAAAGCAACGGGCCGCCAGACAACCACGAGCCACCAGCCAGGAGCTGCCAACCAGGAGAACCCGATGGAACTCGACCTCGACGCCGCCGACAACGTCACCGACTTCATCTCCGTGCCTGCGGGCACATATCTCTGCAACGTCTCCGAGGTGAGGGAAGGCAAGACACGCAACGGTGACGCCCGCTGGTCCCTGCGCCTGACGGTGGCTGAGGGGGAGTACGCCGGGCGCTTCGCCAGCTTCGACAGCCTGGTGTTCAGCAAGCGCGGGCTGAACCGCGTGCGCAAGGTGCTGGCCGCCCTGGGGTTGCCCAGCAAGGGCAAGGTGGAAATCACGCCCAAGGACCTCGAGGGTCGCAGAGCCTTCGTGGAGGTGCGACCCTCGGAGTACATGACGCCGAGCGGTGACACCATCCGCCAGAACGAAGTGCCCTATGATGGCTACCGGCCCGTGGGCGAGGAAGAGGATGATGGGGATCTGATCGCGGACGTGCCCTTCTAGACAACTCCGCTCTGGACCTGGCGTGACCAGGATCTCTCGTCCTGGCCCGGCGAGGCATGGGAGATGTCTCGCCGGAGGTTCATACTCACGGGCCCGTGCCCAAAGACCCCAGGAAGCGCATCGAAGAACTCCGCGCCAAGATCCGGCGCGCGGACGACCTCTACTACAACCTCGGCCAGCCGGAGCTGACCGACGCCGAGTACGACGCGCTGTTCGAGGAGCTGCGGCAACTGGAGGAAGCACATCCCTCGCTGCGGACAGACGACTCCCCCACGGCCCGGGTCGGAGCGCCGCTCCCCAAGGGCACGCGCTTCGAGACCGTCGCGCACGTTGCGCCAATGCTCTCCATCGACTCGCTGCAAACCGAAGGGGACGTGCAGGAGTTCGTCGACCGGGCACGACGGCAGCTGATCTGGAATGAGAACGACCGCCTCGAGTGGGCGGTGGAACCGAAGTTCGATGGCGTCAGCGCCAGCCTGCTCTACGAGGAGGGCAGGCTCTCCCGCGGCCTGTCCCGGGGGGACGGCGCCCGCGGGGAGGACATCACCCAGAACCTGCGCACGATTCGCAACCTGCCCCTCCAGCTCGCGGGAAAGGGCCCCTTTCCCCCGCGGATCGAGGTGAGGGGCGAGGTGATCCTGAGCACCGAGGGCTTCCAAAGGCTGCTGCAAGCCACGGAGACCACAACCGAGACACCGTTCCGCAACGCCCGCAACGCCGTGGCAGGGACCCTGAAGCTCCTGGATCCCCGCGTCGCTGCCCGTCGCGAGCTGGAGTTCATCTGCTGGGGCACGGGCCATATGGAGGGCGTCGACGTAGCGTGCTACTCGGATCTCCACGAGCAGCTCGACACCTGGGGCTTCACGGTCTCCAAGCTCTTCGACGTGGTGGACAGCGTGGAAGGCATCGTGGCCTTCCACCACGACCTCGAATCCCGTCGCGAGGAGATCCACTACGAGATGGACGGCATCGTCGCCAAGGTGGACCGCCTGGACCTGCAGCGGCGCCTGGGACGGACCGCCCGTTCTCCCCGGTGGATGCTGGCCTACAAGTTCGCACCCCGCCGCGCCTTCACGAAGGTGGAGAGGATCCTGGGCCAGGTGGGTCGCACTGGCGCCGTTACGCCGGTGGCCGAGCTTGCGCCGGTGGAGCTGGCCGGCGTCACCGTCAAACGCGCTACCTTGCACAACTGGGGCCTCCTGCAAGAACGGGACGTCCGCGAGGGCGACACGGTGGAGATCGAAAGGGCCGGCGACGTGATCCCCGAGGTGGTGCGCGTCCTCACCGAGAAGCGCGCCAGGACCACCCACCGGTTCCCGGCGCCTGACAAGTGTCCGGTCTGCATGAGCAAGCTGGAGCCCGAAGGCGCTTTCCTCTACTGCGTGAACGTCGAGTGCCCCGCGCAGATCAAGGGACGCATCGTGCACATGTCGTCGCGACGCGCCCTGGACATCGACCGGCTGGGGCCCAAGTATGTCGATCAGCTTCTCGAAGCCGGGTTCCTGAAGACCCCCGAGGACATCTTCACCCTCGCCGAGAAGAAGGACGAGATCCTTGCGCTACCCCGCTGGGGTGAGAAGTCCTTCCAGAAGCTGGTCGACGAGGTGTCCGCCGCCAAGAACCCGGAGCTGGCCCGGTTCCTCTACGGCCTGGGCATCCGGCACGTCGGCGAACAGACCGCGCGCGACCTGGCCGACCAGGTCGAGAGCCTGGAGGAGGTCATCGAGGCTTCCGAAGAACGACTCCAACAGGTGGATGGCATCGGCCCGGAAGTCGCGAGCTCGATCGTGCGGTTCTTTCAGGTGAAGGGCAACCAACGTTTCCTCGCTGCAGCCAAGAAGGCCGGCCTGAAGATCAAGGCACGGCAGAAAGGAGAAGGTCCCCTTGCCGGCCGCGTGTTCTGCTTCACCGGGGGCCTCGCTTCGATCTCCCGTGACGAGGCCAAGGCCATGGCCGAAGCCAAGGGTGCCCGTACCAGCTCGTCCGTGAGCAGCAAGGTCACGGATGTCGTCCTGGGAGAGGGAGCCGGCAGCAAGGCGGAGAAAGCCAAGCAGCTGAAGCTGAACATCATCGACGAGGACACCTTCCTGGCATTGGTGGGCAAGGCGTGAAGGGGAGAAGATCCGCCCTTGGCTACCTGCTGCGTGTCCTGATCCTGGGCACGATCGTCGGCATCCTGATGTTCCTGCTCTACCTCGGAATCGCGATCCTGCAGGCCTAGAGCCTCCTGTTTGTCTTGGCTGCGTATTCTGACCTTGGCGCTGTATCCTGACGTTCCTGCTCTACCTGGGGATTGCGATCCTGCAGGGCTAGAGCCTCCTGTTTGTCTTGGCTGCGTATTCTGACCTTGGCGATAGCCTTGAGCCTTGCCATGGGGTCCGCACGTGCAGGGCATCCGCACCGAGACTGGCGTCTGCCACTCTGCTTGCTGGTCGTTGCCCTGACGCGTCCTTTGCTCTGGCCCCTGGGCGCAATCGGGTGGGACGAGGCGGTGTTCCTCAATGCACTCGAGTGCTTCGACATGCGAGCTGGCGCACCCCATCCACCGGGGTACCCATACTATGTCCTCGTCGGCAAGGCAGTGGCCGCAGTGGTAGGTTCAGGACCTGTGGCGCTATCACTGGTGGGGCTGGCGGGGGCGCTGGCGGGGTGTGTCGGGATATTCAGGCTGGCACTCTGGCTGCACAACGACGCAAGCCTGGCCTTCGCGTCGACAGCGCTCTGGGCGTTCGTGCCTTCTACCTGGTTGTACCACGCGGCGCGGTTCTCTGATGGACCAGCCCTGGGTTTCGGCCTGTTGGCCCTTGGTTTCCTTGCCACCGGGTGCCAGTCCTTCAACCGCCGGCATCTCGTGCTTGCGGCTCTGCTGTCCGCCTTCACTCTCGGCGTCCGGCCCCCGCTCCTGGCCTTTCTGTTTGTCCCGTGGGCATGCGCGACCTTCACGCTGCTACGCCGCAAAGAGCTGCTTACCTGGTTGGCTGTGGTGGTAGTGCTCGTGCTCGGCTGCCTTCCGATCCCGATCATCATCGTCCTCAACATGGGTAGCTTGGGTGACGCATGGGTACTGCTGACTTCACACGGGGAGTGGTGGTTGAAAGCTGACGCACTCCAGCTCCCGCAGAGTCTTGGCGGTTGGTTGGACATGCTGGGAACCTGGTACCTCGACCCGTTTGGCTACCCCTGGTCGGCTGGCGCCTTCCTCGTGCTTGGGCTCTCGGGGATGGCGTTCGGTGTCTACACCGGGATGCGTCCCCGTATGTTGGTGTGTCTGGCGACGGGCGCTACCTATGCGGTCATCGCCTTGCTCCACTTCGCCATCACCAACGCCGTACGCTACGGGCTACCGGTGCAAGCCTTGGTTGCGTTAGCCGCTCCCCTCCCTCTCCTTGGCATCGGTCCGTTTGCAAGACCGTGGATCTGTGGCCTCGGGACCACCGTGTTTGTCGCATCGTTCGTCCTATGGTGCAGCCCGATTCTCAACCTTCTCCGGAGCGAGCAACCGCCGCTCCCAGCTGCGGTCCGTTTCCTGCAACAGCGAGGTTCACCCTCTGAGAAGTCGGTCATCGTGGACTGGATTGCGAGCGCACACACGCATCACCATCTGACCGAGGTCCCCCTGTTTGCGGAGCGGAGG
>QJVU01000684.1 GCA_003235605.1 Planctomycetota bacterium
AGGTGGTACACCACGTAGAAGAACACCAGTGCTCCGCTCAGCACCATGGTGCGGGATGCGGCACTGGCCTGGACGGTGTTGGCGTAGACATAGCCTTGCGGACGCGCCCCACGGTTGGCCGCCGCCAACCGCAGCGACGTCGCGACGTGCAACGAGAACACCAGGAGCAAGCCGATCCGCACGCTCCAGACCAGCAGCGGGTTGTGCTTCAGGAACTCGGCGTAGTCGTTCAGCTTGTCCCGGCCGGTGTAGATCAGCAGGTTGCCGGCCAGATGCCCCAGTACGAACAGCAGCAACAGCAGGCCGGTCACCGCCATGACCACCTTGCTGCCAATCGAGGAACGGTAGAACCGCAGAAGCCAGCCCATGCTTGAGGGGGGATCGAGGACGCAGGTCAGAGGATGCCCAGCGCGCCGTGGAAGACAAGCAATTCCCTGTCCGGGGCCAGCCGGCACCTAACTTGCCCTGCCCGGGTCTCGCACCAGGTCCGGTACCTAGGTCTTGAAGGAGCCGGCCTTGAGGTAGTGCAGGACCTGCAGCACGGTCTGGTCACTGAAGCTGATCCGTGTGTGTCCCAGCCGCAACCGGCAGCTGTCGACTCCGGGGCCCTGCGGCAACTGCGCCTCCTTGGCCCCCACGGTGCCGTCGTCGTCCCCCGGCACATCGTCGTTCCAACCTTCGGGGTCGCCACTGCTGCCGTAGATGTTGCCGCAGGGCAACCCGGCGGGCAGCGGCGGAAGACTGCGGTAGAACTCGCTGCCCGGGCTCAGCTCGAGCGCGGCCTTGTTGCCGAGCAGGGTCTGGAACAGGAAGCTGTCCTTGCGGGCATCGCTCAGCGCAGCGCCACGGTGGGGCGTGGCGACGAAAACGCAGGAGTCCGGTCGTACGGCGTCCGGGCGTCCCAGGTAGTGTCGGATCACCAGGCCGCCCATGGAGTGGCCGACGTAGTGCACCTTCACCGAGTCGCGGGGAGTCCCCTCCAGGTAGTCGGCGACCTCGCTGGCCATCGCCGTCGAGAAATCCTCGATGTAGCCCGCGGTGCTCGGGTAGGAGATGTTCACCACCTCGTAGCCATGGTCGCGCAACGCCCTCTCCAGCTTCCAGAGCGAGGCCGCCGACCGAAACAGGCCGTGCTTCAGGAACACCACCCGCCGCTTGCCGTCCGCGGGTGCGACCAGCTCCGGCCGGTGGGGGAACGTCCCCATGTTGATGAGGTAGTCCACCGGCGTCGACAGGTTCATGCAGCCCGCGAACACCGGCAGGAAGTACGCCAGCATGGCGGCACCCGCCACCGCCGGCAGCCGCTTCCAGAGCCTTCCCCTGCTTTCTGTGCCTGTTTCGCTGCAGTGTTCCATCACCATCCGTTGTGTAGTCGGGGTTCTGCCGCCGCCTGCTGCAGCAATGCGGCCTCATGAGAGCATATTTCCCGGAGCCGCTGGTCCACCTCCCGGCGCGGGAAGACCCCGCGGGCCAGCTCCAGGTAGAGGCCATGGTGCCGGGCTTCGCTGTCCACCAGATGCAGGTAGAAACCCGACAGCTCCGGCTCGAGGCCGCGGAGAGCATTGCCAAGGAGCTTCATCCGCTCACAGCTGCGCGCCTCGATGACGGCGTTGCACATCATCTTGTCCAGCAGCTTGGCAGGCTCGGTGCCGCGCACGCTCCGCAGCAGGCGCTCTGCGTAGGGGCTGGGGCGGATCGGGCCGTAGGGGATGCTCCGCCTGTCGAGCTGTTCCAGCGTCAGGTTGAAGTGCAGGAGTTCCTCCCGGGCGAGCTCCAGCAGCGGCGGATGCAGCTCCGGGTGCTCGGGGTACTGGAAGGTCAGGGCCATCGCGCCGGCAGCGGCCTTTCGCTCCAGGTGGGCCTGCTCCAGCAGGAGCTGGTCCAGGTGCGGCAGCACCCTGTCCAGCCAGGCGGGTGGCGTCGCCGAGAGCAGCCGGAACATCACCAAGGCCTCACTTGCGCGCCAGCACGACCGCCAGCTCCGCCGGCGGCTGCTGCACGTACTGCACGTTGCGTTGCACCTGCCGGACATAGACCCAGACATCGCTGGCTTCGGGCTGCAGGGAGACGTCGGCCCGCTTCTCCTCGAGGGCCATGGTTACGGCCTCGTCGGGGCCTGGCGCCTCCAGCGTCAAGTAGACTGCCGTTGCCCGATCGACGTGCTTGCTCTCCTCCAGGCGCAGCCCGTAGCCGCCGCTGGGGACCTGGACCTTCACCAGGAGCTGGTGCAGGCCCGGGCGCTTGTGGAGCTCCGCCTGGACTTCGGGACCCTGGTAGGTGAGCTGCATTTTGTCCTGCACTCCGGGGTTCGGCTGCGCCTCTCTGTCGGCACTGCCAGTAGAGCAGCTGCCGGAGACGAGTAGAACCAGAAACAGGAACAGCAATCGGAGGGATCGTGTCATGATCATCCAGCTTCGCCCTTCCTGAGGCGCAGGCGTCCGAGGAACTCGACCATCAACAGGACCAACAGCGCCGCGAGGCCGAACAGGGCATGGTCGGGTGCCTGTCTCCTGACCCGGACCTGGCTGCGCTTGCCGGGGCCAGGATACTCCGACACCTCGCCAACCCTTCCGCCGGTCGTCCTCCCCAGGGCCGCCACCTCGGCAGGAGCCGGGGCTACCGGGGTGATCTTCCGCTCCTGGAGCAGCTGCGGCGGCGGCTCCGGCAGTGCCGGCGCCAGGTGCTGCACCCACTGCGCCAGCCATGCGGGAAACGGTTCCGCCTGGCGCCACTCCCGCCCCCAATTCCCCAGGAGGTCTGCGGTCCAGACCCCGACCCTGCCCAGGCCGCGGTTCGCGAAGGCCAGCACCGGCACCCCCTCCCGGCCGGCCACCAGCAGCACCTGGGCCTCGGGACGGCCGCGCACCGGCAAGATCCCGAACAGGTCCGGGTAGCCCGAGTCCGGTCTCGGCTCCAAGAGCTGCGAGTCCTGCACCGCTCTCACCTCCAGGCGCCGGGGCTCGGGGGTCCGATCCTCGTCGGGTTCCCGGCGAGGTTCGCGCTCGGGCTGCTTCTCGGGTTCCCGCTGGGGCTGCTTCTCCGGTGCGCTCTCCGGTTCCTTCCGCGGTTGCCGGTCGGGTTCTCGCTCGGACTCACCCTCGGGTCCTCGCTCCGGCTTGCCCTCGGGATCCTGTTCGGCTCGTTTCATCGTGCGCCGCACCTCGGTGCTCACCACCACCGGGATCACGTCGGCGCTGCCGCCCCGAGCCAGGATGCCGCCGCCAGCATCGCTCAAGGCTTTGGCCGGAGCCGAGTCCACCGGGTC
Source organism: Planctomycetota bacterium (assembly GCA_003235605.1). The sequence continues at coordinate 3,266 of QJVU01000684.1, forward strand.
CGCCCCCGCCGGCAGACGCTGGGGAACCACCTGGACCACGCTCACGGTACAGCCGGCACGACGTGCAGCCTCCGCGGCCTTGAGCGCGCGAAACAGGCCCACGTCCGTGGTGTCCTCGATCTCGCCGTCGGTGATGACCACCATGTGCCGCACTGCCCGGCCGCTTCGCTTCAGGAGCTCAGTGGCCTTCCGCAGGGCGTCGGCGGCATAGGTCCCCTCGAACTGCGAGCGTAGCCCGGTCACGTCTCGCTGGATGCGTTGCCACTCGGCGGCGTCTGTGAGGGGCACCTCCACCTTGCCCCGGCCCTGGTTGCCGAAGGACACAACCCCCACGAGGTCACCGTGGCGCAGCTGCCGCGCGGCGTCCACGGTCGCGCGCTTGGCGAAGTCCATACGGGTCCTGCCACCGGAGACCTCGGTGCGCATGCTGTACGACCGGTCGATCAGGAACACCATGGCAATCGACCGCCGGTCGACTTCCTTCTCCTCCGGCCGCCGCGGAGCTTTCACCGGAGGCACCTTGCCGGTGGGCTTGTCCTTGCCTGGCGGCTCCTCCCGCTCGGGCTCTGGCTCACGCTTTGGCTCGGGCTTGGGCTCCTCCTCCGGCCTGTTGGGCCCAGGACCGGGCTTGGGCCCTGCCGGTGGCACGGCATCGGGGAGGCGCCGTACGGGGAGGATCTGGTGGAGGGGCTCGCCCTCCCGCGGCACGGCGCCGCCGCCCTTGGCGCCCACCACCAACAGGCCCCCACCGTCGTCCACGAAGCGCAGTAGCCGCGCCTGGCTCTCGGGGTCCACGGGTTCCAGCAACACCACGACGTCGGCGAGGTCTTCGGGCAGACGATCGTGGGCTGCGGCCCGAAGCCCCTGAACCTCCAGCGCACGCGCCAGCTGCGGCGCCTCGAAGCCCACCACCTGGACCGCCGTAGCGGAGCCCACGGGCAGGGTCCCGCGCCCCGTGACGGTGTAGCCCTGAGTGGTGATGGTCACCCGAAGTAGGTGGGGACCGGGCAGCCTGGGCTGGAGCTGGAGCTCGAAGGGCGAGGCTGGGGTCGCGTGGACCGCTTCCCGTTCCGTGTAGCGCAGGATCGTGGGGTCGCCGGGAGCGGTGAGGCTCACCTCGAACCGCAGGTCTGCCGGGGCTGGTCCGACGTCGAGGAACAGCCTGCCCGGCCGCCCGGCAGCCCAGGGCCCCGCCAAACGCACCTGCACCTGCTCCGGGTCCAGGGGCGGCCGGGCCGGGGGCAGGAGCGCCCATGTGTCGGCCCCGGCGGCGGGCGCCTTGGGGGAACCCTGCCAGGGCCCGTTCCACAGGATCACGACGTCGGGCTCCGGGGCGCTCGCGAGGCGCGCCGCAAACAGCCGCGTCTGCAGATCGCCGCGATCGCCGAAGACGCGGACGCGCCCCTCGGGCCCCACCACCTCCCCCAGGCGTTGGGGCACTGTCTCGGCGGCCCCGATGGCGCCGGGGAGGGTCAGGGTCGGGACCACGGCCACGTCCGGAGGTAGCTCCTGGGTGTGGGTAGCGGGCAGGTCCAGGATGCCCACGGCCACCGCCAGGAGGGCCACCAGGGTGGCGCCCCGGGTCTTCAGGTCCGCGAGGCGACGGAAGAGGAGACCCGGGAGGGCAATGAGGATCACCAGGGCTGCCAGCGCGATGGCCATGCAGGGGTGCAGGTCAGGGGAGGAACACAGGCATCAACCAGTCCACCCGGTCCCCGAGAAACATGCCCTTGCCGAAGTCCACCTCCAGGGTGAGCAGGGCCCCGGGCTCTACTGCCAGGACCCCGAGGCTGCGTGGCGCTTGTCCCCGCCGCAGGCCCAGGGCGGTGAACAGCACCTTGTCCCCCATCCGCACGCGCACATCGGCGTTGCCCCGCACGCTCGTGGCCAGGACCTCGTCATCGATTCCCACAAGACCATGGAAACGCTTGCAGCCGGGCGGCACCCTGAACGTCAGCTTGCTGCGGCTGTGCACTCCCAGACCCTTGGC
>QJVU01000674.1 GCA_003235605.1 Planctomycetota bacterium
GCCTGATCCACGACGTGCCCCATGTAGGCCTTGGCCTGTTCGAAGTTCTTGTCCTTGAGCAGCTTCTTCACCCACCGGGGGTCGAGATCGACGAAGTAGCAGGACGAACCGCGGTAGTTGGCCAGATGCTCGATTGCCAGGCGCAGACGCCGCGGACCGGTAGGACCGACCATCAACCAGTATCCCCCCTTGGGGAACGCAGCGTCATCGAGGGTCTGCGAGAACCCTTCGTAGTCGATCTTGTAGTCCTCCCAGTTGATGCGCTGTTTGGGCATGCCAGTGGTGCCACCGGTCTCGAAGATCATGAACGGCCGACCGACATAGGCCTTTGGAATCCATTGCTCGTGGGGTTCGCGGCGTAACAGCTCACCGTCGAAGTGCGGGAAGCGGTTGACGTCGGCAAACGAACGCACAACTTCGGCCGGGTTCCAGCCAGCCTTCCGCTGCCAGTCCAGCCAGTAGGGCGTGCCGGTCTCGGGCGAGAAGTGCCAACGCACGATCTCACAGAAGTGTCGGTCGAGGGCCTCCCGGGCCTGGGCCTCGGAGTCGGTTGACGCAGACATTGCCAAGACTCTAGAGGCGGGATCGCCGGAGATCGAGCGGGTCACCCATGCCTCGGCAGGAAACGGTCGACCAGAGCGCTGTCCAGCGGTTTCGTGAGGAGGCTGACCAGAACCAGGGCGACGGTGGACGCAGCGACCATGATTGCCACAGGCATCATGCCGAAGACGAGGTAGTCCTCGGTCGTGCGCACGCCGGCCATCGCCGGTTCGACAAGGCCCCGATAGAAGAGGATGATCCACGTCACGGCTGCGACCAGGACCGAGGCGATCGCGCCAGCGCGTGTCGCGCGTCGCCAGTAGACAGCAGCAAAGACCAGCGGGAACAGGCTCGCAAAGCCGGAGAAGCACCACACAGCCAGGTCGAAGATGTTCGGCGGCGGGAACAGCGAGAGCAGATACGCAAGCAGCACGACGAAGAGGATGAACACCCGGCCGAGCAATATCTTCTGGCGGTCGGTGAAGCGATCCTTGGATGCCGTGTGGATCACGATGTCGTGGGTGAACATGGTGCCCAGGCACACGAACTGCGAGTCCAATGACGACATGATCGCTGCCAGGATGCCCGCGGTCAGGAGCCCTGAAACCAGCGGCTGCTCGAGCTGGCGTCCGACCATTGCCGCCAGCACCGCATTGGAGTTGCCGCTCGGAGCCTTGATCCCATGGCCAGCCGCCCAGATGCCGATCAGCACGCATGGCACCCAGACGATCATGATGAAGATCGGGTGCGCTACGACGGTCATCCGGAACGTCTTGGCGCTCTTGGCCGTCAACCAATGCTGGAACAGGTGGGGAAACATGCCGACCGACAGCGGCACGAACATGTAGGTCAGGAACTGGAGATGGCCGATCATCCCCTCGCGTACGAGGCGGTTCGAGGCGTTGTTCTTGACTGCCTGGGTCGCTGCCTCGAGCCCTCCCAGGGAGTTGGCCACGAGAGCGAATGCCAGGACCCCGACGACCATGAAGACGATTGTCTGGCACGCATTGGCGAGGGCAGCTGCCCGGACGCCGCCGGCAAGGATGTAGGCCAGCACTACGGCACAGACCACCACTCCGGTCAGCCACGACGGGACCGCACCGACATAGGCCATCTTGCCGCTGAGCTCGATCCCAGGGAAGGTCGCAGGGAACATGCCCACGGTCACGCCGCGCACCACCGCGCCCGCACCCAGGATCCCGATGAGCACGTAGGGAATGACCAGGCCCACCAGGATGGGGAACAGCAGGTAGCCGAGCAGGTTCGAGTCGAAGCGTCCCCGGAAGTACTGGATCTGGGTCACATAGTTGTGCCTCTTGCCGATTGCCCACAGCTTGATTCCAACCAGGAAGAACACCAGGGAGTGGACGATTCCCGAGGCCGAGGCCATGAGACCGTAGACACCGATGCCTCGATCGAAGGCCTTGCCGGTAGACCCGACCAGGGCAAACGCCGTCATCGTGGTGCCGAACACGCTCATGAGGAGCAGGAACGGGCCAATGGACCGGCTGGCGACGAAGTAGTCGATGCTCGACCTGCGGAACAGACGCCTGCTCAGCACCGCGAAGCCGAGCAGCACACCCAGGTAGACGCAGATGACGACGAGCGGAGCGGTGCTCATGGCTCGGGCTCTGAGTCAGCCCACGCCTCCACCCATGTCGGCCAGGCGTACGCGGCCACCAGCGCCCAGACAAGGCCCGCGGCCAGGGAGATCAGCGCCTGGTAGAACAGGCCGATCGGCATGAAGCCGAGAACCAATGAATCGTCGGCCCAGTTCCAGAAGTCATGGTGCAAGATTGCCAGCACTACGACCAGGCTCCAGGCGAGTCTGCCCTTGGTCACCGGCTACTTGCTCGCCTTCTTCGCAATCGCGAACAGGTGGGAATGGGTCGCCACGTAGAGGGTTCCGTTGGCTACGATGGGAGAGGAGTAGATCGGGGTGAAGAAGTCGATCTCCTGCAGCTTGTCCTTCTGATACTCCTTGCTCGCCGGAAGCACCACAAGAAAGCCGTCCTCCGTGCCCACGTAGACCTTGCCGTCCGCTACCAGCGTGGAACCCCAGATGTGTGAGCTGGTATCGTGGACCCAGTTCTCCTTGCCGGTCTTGGCGTCCAGGCAGCGCAGGAAGCCTGAGTAGTCCGCAGCGAACAGCAGGTCACCCTGGATCGACATTGTCGAGAGGGAACGCATGATCTTGCGGTACTCCCAGACCTTGTTGCCCTTGGCATCGATACAGGTCAGGTTGCCGATCCCCTCGCCATGCTCGGGGTCCTGGCCGATCAGGGCATAGACACGACCACCATGGACGACCGGAGTTCCCAGGACCTCGCTGGGTCCGTTCCGGGTGGCGTACTTCATCGGTTTGCCGTCGCGCACCCGGTACTCGGGAGGGTTGCAGTCGTACTTCCAGACCAGCTTGAGCACGTTGAATTCATCTTCCTTCACCGGTGTCGTATCGAAAGCGTAGACGACGCCGTCGGGCCCGCCGAAGATCACCAATTCCGTGCTTCCAGTCTTGAGAAGGGTCGGTGACACCCAGTTGCTGTGAAGGATGCGCTGGCTCAGGCCCGACGACTCCTCACCCAGAAGCTTGCCGGTGTGCTTGTCCACGCAGATCAAGCATGGCGCATTCGGCGCTGGAGTCTCGACGTGGCCATAGTCCACGCCGTTCGACGTTGCTGTCCAGACACGATCCCCCACGACCATCACCGACGAACTGGTGATGTTGTGGGGAAACACGCCGCACTCGTCGATCATGTTGGTGACCCATATGATGTCGGCGTCGGTAGGTTTGACCTCCATCTTCGGGTTCTTGGGACCGGCCATGTACTGACCTTCGTCCTTGAACGGGCCGTCATTGCCGTCTGCCATGCCCTTGGCATCGAGGCACATGACCTCACATCGGTTGGTCACGAGGTACACACGGTCGCCTTCCACACAGGGTGAGGAACAGATGCCGAGGAATTCCCAGTCACTCACCTTCCCGGTTCCGAGCTTGGGGACGTTCAACTCCCAAAGGAAGGCACCGGTCTCCTCGTCGAAACAATAGACGCAGCTGCGGTCACCCTTGAACCGCGCGTCGCGCGGAATCTCGTTGTTGGTGCCCACGAACACCCGGCCTCCCGCGACTGTCGGATTCCCGTAGGCCTGAGAGCCCAGCTTGGCCACCCACTTGATGTTGCTGGCGGTCTTCAGGTCGATCTGGTCGGTTCCCCTCACGAACTGGCCGGGCGAGAAGGTGTCGGGGAGGCCCGTCTCCATCGAGACCATGTTGCGCGTGTGGTCCCGGCCCCACATCGGCCAGTCCTGACTCTCGGCGGCGGTCGCGGATGCTACCGCCAGCACGACGAGCATCAGCTTGCAGAGTCCTAGATCAGTCATTGGGTGTCACCAGTAGGTTGTCCAGGTACACGCGGAAGCGGCTCTGAGGCACAAAGCCGTAGATACCTGGAGATCCGTGTTTGTGGGCATGCTTGTGGGCAACTTCGATCGTCCAGTCCCCGGGTTCCGTCGTGTCGCGCTGCCACACCTTGGCCCGGACCACCCCGGCACCGTCTGCCGCGACATCGACGCGCGTCTTGAGTCGGTACCAGGCATTCGGCACCCAATGGAAACGGACGCTCTCCTTCAACAGCTCCATGTTGGAGCTGACCTCGAGCTCTTGGTGGTTGCCTTTCAGCACGATGAGGTAGCGCTGGTTGACGACCCCAGCAGACGACATCATGCGGCGGTTGCCATCGCTGAGGATGTCCACCTGCACCGTGTAGTTGGCCATGTCGGGATGGCCGATCATCGACATGGTGCGCTGAAACAGCGGATTGTCCAGTGTCCTGGCAAGCACCTTGCTGCCGCCAACTTCGAGGACTTCCCACTTCGGACCGGCACCGACCCAATAGGCTGGCGGGAACGCGGACTTGACGCCCGGCTTCCGGGGATGGGGCTTCAGGATCACGGAGTCGAAGTCCTCTGCAAAGGGAATGTCCGGAACGATCCTCAACCGCATCGTGCCGCGCAGCCCGTTCGACTGCACCTTGAGGACGGAAGCGCCACCCCGAGTGTTATCCGCAATCTTCAGGACACCGTTCTCGATCGAAACACCGTTGCTGGGCAACCCCTCGAATGTCGCCTGGCCGACGTTGGGGTCCACCACCCTTCCATTGGCATCAAGGCTACGAACAACGACCTTGTCGACGCTGCCAGCTCGGTACACGACATCGGCCGGTATGACCTGTAGCCGCACCGCCTTCCCCGTCGGACCCGCGTCAGCGACGGCAGGTGGCGCAGCAGCGGATGCCGGCTTGGGGGTGCCGCCGAAGCTGTAGAGACAATCCGTCGTGTGGACGTAGACCCGGCCGTTGGCAATGGCTGGCGCACCCAGGCAGTTGCCCCTGAGCTGCATCGTTTGCAGGATTCTCGGGCCCTTGTCATTGGGCTCGATGATGTAGAAGGAGCCATTGTTCATCGGCACGTAGAGCTTGCCGTCCCCGTAGACTGGAGACGCATGGATCTGATCTGGGGCCAGCTTCTCGTGCCAGAGAGGCTTGCCGGTGTCTGCATCCACGCAACAGAGGTCGCCGGAGTGCACCGTCTGGTAGATGCGGTTTCCGACTACCACAGGCGAGCTGGTGAACGCGCAGAGGTCATTCCTCCAAACCTCACGGCCGGTGCCGCGCTGGATCGCTACCATGCGACCGATCGCCGATG
>QJVU01000154.1 GCA_003235605.1 Planctomycetota bacterium
ACTGTCCCTTCAAGGTGCGCCGGTTCAACTACCTCGACTTCCATGGCAAGACCCCTGAGACCACGAAGATGGTCCAGAATCCGGACGTCACGATCCGCGTCCGCGGGGTCATGGAGAAGTGCACGTATTGTGTGCAGCGCATCAACGCCGGCAAGCTCAAGGCCAAGCTCGAAAAACGTGACCTCAGGGACGGCGAGGTGGTTCCCGCGTGTGCTCAGTCTTGTCCGACCCAGGCCATCACGTTTGGTGACATCAACAACCAGGCCACCCGGGCGCACCAGCTGAAGCAGTCCAACCGCAACTACGCGATGCTCTCCGAGCTCAACATCTGGCCTCGTACCAGCTACCTGGCCAAGATCCGCAACCCCAACCCGGAGCTGGGTGCGTAGCGATGACCACCACCGCCATCAGCGTTATCGACGAACCTGAGAACCCACTGCGCCGTGCTGCGCTGGTCGAGGGCAGGAACAACTTCGCCACCGTGACCGAACAGATTGCGCGGGTCGCTGAGCAGAAGACGCCCCGTGGCTGGTACCTCATGTTCGGCATTTCGGTCGCGGCGCTCCTGAACCTGCTCGCGGTCATCTCCTACCTGATCTACACCGGCGTCGGCATCTGGGGGAACAACCAGCCTGTTGCGTGGGGCTGGCCGATCGTGAACTTCGTGTTCTGGATCGGCATCGGACATGCGGGCACGCTGATCTCGGCGATCCTGTTCCTGTTCCGGCAGAGGTGGCGTTGTGCCATCAACCGCTCTGCGGAGGCGATGACCATCTTTGCGGTCATGGCCGCCGGCTTGTTCCCCGCGATCCACGTCGGCCGCATCTGGGTGATCTACTGGGTGTTCCCGGTGCCCAACCAGATGAGCATGTGGCCCAACTTCAAGAGCCCGCTCCTCTGGGACGTGTTCGCCGTCAGCACGTACTTCACGGTTTCCGTGATCTTCTGGTACGTGGGCCTGATCCCGGACCTGGCGACCTTCCGGGACCGCGCCCAACGCGCGGGCCGCAAGTTGGCCGCCAGACTCTACGGCCTGTTCGCTCTCGGCTGGCACGGGGGCAACCGCCACTGGATCAACTACGAGAAGGCCTATCTGATCCTTGCCGGGTTGTCCACGCCGCTGGTGCTGTCGGTGCACAGCATCGTGTCCTTCGACTTCGCGGTGGCGAAGCTGCCTGGTTGGCACACGACGATCTTCCCGCCCTATTTCGTTGCCGGTGCGATCTTCTCCGGCTTCGGCATGGTGCTGACCCTGATGATTCCGGCCCGCAAGTGGCTCAGGCTTCACGACATCGTGACGCTCAACCACCTGGACAACATGGCCAAGATCATCCTCGCGACCGGCACGATGGTGGGATACGCGTACGGGATGGAGTTCTTCATCTCGTGGTACAGCGGTTCGACCTACGAGCAGTTCGCTTTCATCAACCGCGCCACGGGCCCCTACTGGTGGTCCTACTTCATCATGATGGGGTGCAACGTCCTTGCACCTCAACTGTTCTGGTTCCGGAAGCTGCGGCGTAGCGTCACCACGCTGTTCATTGTCTCGATCCTGGTGAACATCGGGATGTGGTTCGAGCGCTTCGTGATCGTCATCACCACGCTCGCCCGGGACTACATGCCCTCGGCATGGTTCAAGTTCACGCCAACGATCTTCGATGTCCTGACGCTGATCGGCAGCTTTGGGCTCTTCATCACGTTCTTCCTGCTGTTCTGCCGTTTCCTGCCCATCATCGCCATCGCCGAAGTGAAGGCCGTCATGCCGGAGGCCGATCCCCACCGTGGTCGAGGGCATCCGGAACACGGTGGCCACCCGGGTGGACGCACGCCCGATGTGCGGACCGAGGAGGCGATCGTATGAGCGACCGAACCTACTACGGCGTCGTCGCCGAGTTCGAGACGGCAGCGGACATCTACCAGGCGGCTGGGAAGGTCACCGGCGCCGGTTACCGACGTGTGGACGCGCACACACCATTCGCGGTGCACGGCCTCGACAAGGCGCTCAATCAGAGCGACAGCCATGTCGGCTGGATCTGCGCTTTCATGGGTCTTGCCGGCATCCTCCTCGCCCAGTTGATGATGTGGTGGATGAACGGTCACGACTACCCGTTCGTGGTTGCCGGCAAGCGCCCCTACGACTGGCCGACCACGATCCCCATCACCTTCGAATGCATGGTGCTGCTGGCGGCCTTTGGAGCGCTGTTCGGCATGCTGGGCCTCAACAAGCTGCCACGGCTGAACCACCCGGTCTTCAACCACAGCACGTTCCACCGCGTCGGCGACGACCGCTTCTTCCTTTCCATTGAAGGCACCGATCCCAAGTTCGACCGGGTCGAGACGGTCAAGTTCCTCGAAGGCCTCGGCGGCAAGCACGTGGAGCTTGTGGAGGACTGACATGACGCTCCGTCAAGGCAACACGACCCTCCTGCTCCTGTTGGCGCTGCCGGCGATAACAGGCTGTCGCGGGGAGATCTCCCGCAAGCCGCCGGTACACCTGGTCAAGGACATGGACTTCCAGGCAAAGTACAAGGCCCAGTCCGAGGCCTCGTTCGCCGGCTGGACGGACGGGCGCGCGATGCGCGACCCAGTCCCCGGCACCGTGGCCCGCGGGCATCTCGGGGCGCTGGATCCGGACCCGGATGTCGCCAGGCTCCATGTCTACAAGCGCGGTGACGCCTACGTCACCCAGAACCCGCTGCCGCTGACAGCGGAGACCCTGGAGCGAGGTCAGGAGCGCTTCAACATCAACTGTGCGATCTGCCACGGTCGCACGGGCCGTGGCAACGGTCCCGTCGGCCTCAGGTGGCCCACCAAACCGTCCAGCTTCCTCACGGTAGCGGGTCCGGTGCCGTTCCCGGACCGCAAGGGAGAGGACCAGAAGCCCGACCGGATGGACGATGGGCGGGTTCCGAAGCTCGTCGACGGCGAGATCTTCGACGTGATCACCAACGGTCGCTCCACCATGCCCGCATACGGCCACCAGGTTCCTGTCGAGGACCGTTGGGCCATCATCCACTACATCCGCGCGCTGCAGCTCCGCGTGAAGGTCCGCTCCAACAGGTGAGCCAACGCCGATGACCGCTAGCACGACCGTTCCGCCAATCGAAAGCGTCGCCCCGGGCCTCGCCACCCGGGTCCAGGACGGCGCATTGGATCTGAGCCCGAAGGTGCTCTTCGGCATCGGCCTGCTCGCGCTGGTCGCCAGCGCCGCCACCCTGGCCGCGGGCGAAGAGGCCGTCGAGCAGTTCTGGTTCGCCTACCTGGTGGGCTACATGTTCACCCTGAGCCTGTCGCTGGGCGCGCTGCTGTTCGTGATGATTCAGCACGTCACCCGCGCCGGCTGGAGCGTCGTGGTGCGACGGATCGCGGAGAACATGGCCTCTGCGATGCCGCTGATGGCGCTGCTGTTCTTGCCGATCGCCATCTTCGGCTGCCCCGTGCTGTTCCACCACTGGTGGCACATGGAGCTCGATCCGGCCGCGGCCGGCTACGACGCAGTCCTCGCGGGCAAGCACGCCTATCTGAACCCGGTGTTCTTCTACATCCGCGCCATCATCTACTTCGGCGTCTGGATCTTCCTGGCCCGCTGGTTCTGCCGCCTCTCGCTGGTCCAGGACGAGAACGGAGACCCGGGACTGACGCTCAAGATGTCGCGTTTCGCCGCCCCCGGCATCCTGCTGTTTGCGGTCACCATCACCTTCGCCGCCGTCGACTGGATGATGTCGCTGAACCCGCACTGGTTCTCCACCATCTTCGGGGTCTGCTACTTTGCCGGGTCGTTCATGGCGTTCATGGGCGTCCTGGCCCTGGTGCTGCTGTGGCTGAGGGGCCGCGGCTACATGGGCAACGTCGTCAACAGAGAGCACTACCACGACATCGGCAAGCTGCTATTCGCCTTCATGGTGTTCTGGACGTACGTGAACTTCTCCCAGTACATGCTGATCCACTACGCCGATCTGCCCGAAGAGACCCTGTGGTTTCAGGAGCGTCTGGGCTGGTACTGGGTCGGCTGGGCCCTGATCGTCGGCCACTTCATGGTGCCGTTCGCCTTCCTGATGTCCCGCCACGTCAAGCGCAACATGCCGCTCCTGGCCGTGGCCTCGATCTTCATGCTGGTGATGCACTGGCTGGACATGCAGTTCATCATCATGCCCACGCTCCATCACCAACCCCACCCGCACTGGGTGGACTTCACCACCTGGCTCGGCCTGACCTGCCTCTTCCTGGGGTTTGCCGTCATGGTTACCCGCCGGGTGCCGCTGCTGCCGGTCCGGGATCCCCGACTCAAAGAGTCGCTCCGTTTCGTCAACGTCTGAATCATCCGCCCATGGAAGTCCACAAGGAAGACGAAGCCCACCTGCTCGAGGAGGAGAAGCAGTTCTTCAAGTCCCACGAGGTCCTGAAGGGCTACGTGCCACCCCAGGACCCGCTTCACGACATCGACACCAAGAAGACCGTCCGGCTGCTGGTCGCGTGGACTGTCACGCTGTTCGCGGGCATCTGGGTGATGACCCAGCTGTTCCACTTCATGGTGCGCGGAGAGCGGCAACGCAAGGTGGCCGAGAGCCAAGGACCGTACGGGCCCCTCGGCAAGGAGCTTTCGGACCTGCGGGCCCAGGAAGAGAGGGAGCTCAAAGGCGACGACGGCTACCTGAGCATCGAGAGGGCAAAGGCGGAGCTGCTGAAGCGGAGCCGGTGACATGAGAGCGCTGCCTGTCATCACCTCGCCCCTCGCCCTTGCCGGCCTGCTTGCCGCGCAGGGGATCGGTGGCAGCCTGAACGTCACCGACAGCGCCACCGAAATCCGCGAGCACCTCGGCGCCAAGGTTCCCGATGACATCGTCCTCACGAACGACAAGGGCCAGAAGGTCCGGCTCGGCGATTTCTTCAGCGGCGAGCGGCCGGTGATCCTGAACATCGGCTACTTCGGCTGTCCCGCCCTGTGTGGCCGGGTCACCAACGGCATGGTCGACGCCCTGAAGGAGGTGGAGGAGGACCCGAACCTCGACGCCCTGGTCGTCGGCCGGGATGTAACGATCCTGACCGTGAGCTTCGACCACAAGGAGCTCGACAAGCCCGCGCTCGGGGCCGCCAAGAAGGAGAACTACCTCAAGCACTATGGCAAGCCGGAAGCCGCCGACCACTGGCACTTCCTCGTGGGAGACCAGGCAAACGTGCAGCGGCTGGTTGAGGCCGTGGGCTTCGGGTTTCGCTGGAACCAGGGCGCTGGCGCGTT
>QJVU01000706.1 GCA_003235605.1 Planctomycetota bacterium
GTGAGCAGGGAGAAGGCGAGGCGAGTCATGACAACTATCTCCTTGGTGGTGGTGCTGCAGCAGGGAGTGTCCGGAGAATAGGTCTCAGCCGGTGGTGTTGTCGGTCCTTTGTGGAAAAACAAAGGGCGGTGCCGCACTCCCGGGGGATTCCTCCGTCCCCAGGACACCGCGGGAGCAACCACCCTAGAATCCCACCACCATGTCCGAGGTCTGCTCGCCAGCGGTCGTCGATGGCCGCAGCATCTTTCGCCATGGCGCACAAGACGTCCTGTTCGTCGGCCTCTTGATGCTCCACGGCGCAGCCCTCGCCGTGTGGCCCACGGTCTGGACCGTCGCCATCGGGCTCTGGTGGAACAGCAACACCATCTCCCACAACTTCATCCACCGTCCTTTCTTCCGTTCAAGGTGGTGCAACGTGCTGTTCTCCTCCCTGCTGAGCCTGGTGCTCGGCTATCCGCAGTCCATCTGGCGGGACCGACACCTGGCACACCACGCCGGCAGCCGGGTCCGCATCCGCCGCACGCCCCGGCTGTGGCTGGAGATTCTCCTCGTTACGACCCTTTGGACCTCGCTGGCGTGGATGGCGCCCACATTCCTGCTGGGGGTCTATGCACCGGGCTTCCTGCTGGGGCTCCTGTTCTGCGCGGTCCACGGCCACTACGAGCACAGCGGCGGCACCACCAGCCACTACGGCCGGATCTACAACCTGCTGTTCCTGAACGACGGCTACCACGTCGAGCACCACGCCTCGCCGGCAACCCACTGGCGTCTCCTGCCGCGACAAGCAGAGGACCTGACCGCGGGCAGCCGCTGGCCGGCCATCCTGCGCTGCCTGGATTCCCCCCTGGACTCGTTGGAGCGCCTGGTTCTTTGTTCCCGTCTCCTGCAGCGCTTTGTCCTTGCCACCCACCGTTGCGCCTGGCGACAGCTCCTGCAAGCAGTGGGACCGGCCGAACGGCCGACCCGGGTCGGCATCGTGGGCGGCGGGCTTTTTCCGCGCACCGCGGTGATCCTGGCCGAAGAGTTGCCGGAAGCCGAGCTCACCATCATCGATGCAAGCCAACAGAACCTGCTCCGGGGTGCACGGATGCTGGCACAGGCCGGCCTCTCGCGACGGGTCCGCACCATCAACGAGTGGTTCGATCCCCGGCGCCACGACGCTTTCGACCTCTTGGTATTCCCCCTCGCTTACCGCGGCAGCAAGTCGGAGCTCCGGCGGCGCCTGCCCTCCCGCATGGTGGTCTTTCATGACTGGCTGTGGGATCTTTCCGGCACCAGCCGGGTGGTGTCCTGGCTGCTGCTCAAGCGCATGAGCCTGCACCGTCGATGAGCCCCGCTGCGCCAGCGCCCCCCGCTCTGGAACGACGCCCCCGCTGGCACGAGATCCGTTGCGTCCAACCCGGGGAGAGCGGTGTGTTCGTCCTGGAACGTCTGTGGGGTCGGTGGCGCCGAGCCTGGCTGCGCCGGTTCCATCCTGCGTACGTCGAGAGAATGCGACGACTGCGGCAGGGCGAATGTCCGGACTGTCCCCATGACATTCTCGATCCACGCGACCTGAAGCTGTGTCGAAACGTCTGTGGCTACTGGTTCGCACCCGAGGACGACCCGTTCCGTTGGCGGGACCGGCTGCCGATTGCCCGCATGGGTCTGGCCGAGGTCGTAGTCCTGGGGGGAGGCAGCCTGGTCCTCGGAGCCCTGCTGTGGCCCCTGGCACCCCTGTTCGCGATCCTGCTGTTCGGGTTTGCCCTGTTCGTCCTTTGGTTCTTCCGGGACCCGCCGCGGCGGATCCCCGCTGACCCCGCCGCCGTCCTGTCGCCCTGCGACGGTGTCGTCGATGACATTCTCGAGCTGCCGGAATGCCCGGTGCTCCAGGGCCCGGTGCTCCGGATCGGCATCTCCCTGTCGCTGTTCAACGTGCACGTCAACCGCGCTCCGATCCACGGCCGGGTGTCCGGGGTGTACTACTTCCGGGGCGTCTTCCAGAACGCCATGCGCAAGGGGGACCATACCCACAACGAGCAGCTGTGGACGGTATACGCGCCCGACGCCGCGCCGGATCATCCCATCGCGGTGCGGCAGATCGCGGGCCCCATCGCGAGGCGCATCGTCTGCGAGGTGCGGCCCGGGCAGGAGCTTCCCGCCGGGGCACCCTTCGGGATGATCAAGTTCGGATCCCGCACCGAGCTCTACCTGCCGGCAGGTGCCCGCTACGAGGTGACGGTCCGTCTCGGCACGCGTGTCCGGGGAGGGCAGACGGTGGCGGCGGTTACCGGACCTCCTGCTCCCTCCGGATCCTCTCGTCGCTAGCATCCTCCGCGCGCCTGGCAGAGTGCTGGACGTTGGTGTCTACGTACCAGCGGTAGCCCCCCTGGTCGGAGAAGAACAGCCGCTTGCGGTTCTTGCCGATCCACGCGACGGCGGTCTTTGCGTCACTGCCGTTCTTGCCCAGGTAGCGGCCCGCCAGCCTCAGGGCCAGCGCGTCCTCGGGATCCTCGGTCAACCGTTTCACGACCCAGTCCAGGAACTCCGGTTTCCGATTGGAGAGCCGCAGCTTCTGCAGGTCCGTGTCGATGGCCATCTGGTAGCGCTTTGGCGAAAAGACGTACTCCACATTGGCCTTGCGCCATTGCTCCAGGGCCGTTGCGTCCAGGCCGAACTTCTCGATCACCTCTGCGGGGAAGCGGCTTCTGAGGTACTTGCCGTAGCTGTCCCGGTATTTGGCCTCCATCGTCGGGAGCTTCCGCGCCGACGCCACGTACTGCACATACCAGTCACGGCTTCGAGCCTCCTTCTTGACCAGGGGTCGCATGCCGTCGAACTGCTTCATGTAGACGATGGCGTTCAGGAACACCTTCCTTGCGCTGTCGGTCATGCGGTCGGGAGCAGCGTAGAAACCCCACTGCAGGAGGTTGGCCTGACGGCCGATGGCGACGGCATAAGGGCCCTTGGAGTTGACGCCTCCGGAGATCCGCTCGCAGTCCGGCGAGTCCTCGAACCCGTGCCCGTCCGAGACGATGCCGTAGTCGTTCCCCTTCCCGGAGCCCAGCCCACCGGTCTGCACCAGCCAGGTGCCTCGGGGGTCGAAGTCCTTTTCCCAGTCGTCTGGCTCCAGCTTGACCTTGGGGTCGAGGGGCCCGTGGAAGATGGGGTGGTCCAGGCGCAGCCCGTGCGCCCGATTCTTTAGACACAGTCAAAGCCAGTCCAGCTTGTAGCCGCCGCGGACCCCGGTGCTGACATAGGTCATCGAGATCATCGGCTTGGTGAAGTCTGGACCCAGGGACCTGGGCGGGCTGAACAGCGAGTTCTTGCGGGCAGGATAGCCGTCGTTCCCGTACTGGCTGACCCAGTCCACGATCACGACGTCGAAGTCTCTCGCTGTCGCCATGGAGAGCTTCTCGAGGGGCAGGGTGGCCGACTTGTCGAACCACTGCTGTAGGAAGGCGCCAAACACCTTCTCGCGGTGTCCTCCCTCCTTGCCCGCGTAGAGGACCCTGAGGCCACGGTGGGGTGTCCACGGATCGGTGTCGCTCTGCGCGACGGATGGCTGCAGCATCGTGGCAGCGAGTGCGAGGGACAGGACAGTGGTGGGTTTCATCGTCGCTATCTCCGGGGCTTGGTCAAGGAACGGGAATGCTCGTGCCACGGCCATGCTACCGGAATCTCCCTCGTGGCCCCATGAATAGCGCGATTACCCATGAGTAGCGGCTTCCGAAGCCGCTTGCCTCGGGCTGCGACGCCATGGAAAGTACCGCGATGAATCCTGATCCCGCCGCGGTGTTGCGCGGCAACCAGATCCTCTGCGCTGCCCTGATCGCGGGTCAGGTCCTGTTCGCTGCCATCATCCCTGTCGTCCACTCCTCCGGCGCTTGGCAGCCCATGCTGGAGGCCGAGAACCTCGGGCTGTTCCGGATGCTGGGGATCGGGGTCGGCCTGGTCTCGATCCCGGTGGCAGTCGTTCTTCGCCGCCTGATCTGGGCACGGGGGAGGTCGTTGTCCGATCAGGACATGCTGCAGGCGTACCTCTCCGGGAACCTCCTGTTCTTTGCCTTGCTCGAGGGTGCGGGTCTCCTCAACTTGACGTTCTGGCTGATCACCGCCGCGCCGGTGCCGTACGTCGTCGTGGCGGGGGTGATGATCCTGTTCGCACTTGCGAACTTCCCCCGCCGACCGGCCATCGGATCATGACGGTCATGGGGTGACGTCCGGGACCCCGCGCAGGAGCCAGAGCAGGCCAGCCCCGAAGACGACGATCGGCGGGCCCTCTCCGAGGATCCACCAGGTTGGCAGGCCTGCCGACAGATCGATGCCCAGGAGGCAGACACCGAGGAGGATGTTCATCACGGCGACGTAGCCGACGATGGTTCGGAAGCGACGGACGTTCGTGGACAGGACCAGCAGCAGACCGCCATGGAACCCGTACAGGGCGGAGAGCGACCGTGTCAGGTACTCGGTGATCGCGTCGGAGGCAAGCTCCCCCAGGCCCAGCCCACGGTGGATGTCCTGCATCCAGGCCGTCGGCATGACCATCGCGAGAAAGGCACACAGCGTGATCCCGCCGGCGAAGCGAAGCAGCAACACGATCCAGATCTCCTGCGGGGGTCCGGGGTGGGGTGGTGGCCCTGCCGCGGGAGTAGCGGCAGCCGCCGCCATCAACGGGTTCCCGCCTTCAAGAGGTCTACCCTCAGTCCCTTGAAGAGGACCGCCATGGGCTTGTGCGGGGTGGTCCTGTCCCAGGTCCGGTAGCGGATCTCGATCCCGTGTGTGCCGTGCCCCAGGTCCAGCTCGTAGGACATGGTGGCGGATTCGTAGTCCGTCGAGAAGCGGTGTTCGCCGACCTTGGTGCCGTTGGCGCGGATCTCGAGTGCCTGGCCTGTCAGGTGATGGGAGCTGCAGTCCAGGGACAGCCGGGCGGCGTGATCCGCCGGTACCTGCACCGTGAGGCGAGTTGCCGGGCCCAACCCCCATCGAACCCGAGGCAGCCCATGTTCCTTGTAGGGCCCCTCCTCGGCACCGAGACCGGATTGTTCCGTCCAGCCGCCGAAGCGGCCTTGGGGCGCCCCCGCGGTGGAGCCGGGAGCCCGGATCGCTTCCCCCGGATCGTCCCCGTGGCACAAGTAGTGCAGCAGGAAGTGGCGCGACCAACCGGCACGATCTCGCAGGTGTTCCACCACCCGGCGCTGAGCGGCCCGGCGGGCGTCTCGCTGGCTGCGCGCGGCTCGCAGGGCTGCGAGCAGTC
>QJVU01000773.1 GCA_003235605.1 Planctomycetota bacterium
GCGTTCGGCAAGTCCCTGGAGAAGATGCTCCGCAAGCGCGGCTTGCATGCCGCCCGCAAGACCCGGGACTTCCAGGGATTCAAGGTCAACACGATCAACCTCGGCGGCTTGCGATTGCACTACACCGTGACCAGCGGGGCACTGCTGGTCGCGATCGGCGACGGTGGCGGTCTCAAGGCCATGCACTCCGCACTGGACTGCGAGAACCGGGTTGCCAAGGGCAAAGAACCGTTACCGCTGCGGAAGGAGATCGCCGACCGTGTCGCAACAGAACCGGGTAGTCACTACGGTGTCGGCTACGACGACCTGGCGGGGATCTTGGGCTCGGTGCGCAAGGAGTACGAGGCCATGCAGAAGACCATGGAGGAGTACTACGAGGGGGGTCTCGAGGAGGCGATGAAGGAGGACGCCTCGCTGCGCGTCATGGTGCCGCTCATGAGGATGTTGATCGACTTCTCCGACCTGCTGCGGCCATTCGGCCTCGGGACGACCGCCGCGGTGCTGCGCTACCAGGGGAGGGAGATCGTCCAGCGCTCGGTCTGGTAGCAGCCGCTCCGGCTAGCCGCCTAGCGCTTCTTCCGCTCCTTGAGGGGCGGCTTCCGGGGCGCTGGCATGTAGTGGATGCCGTTCTCCGACCGGGTGGTGTTCAGGGCGAAGGCGTCGCGGTTGCGGAGGAAGTCGATGACGTACTTGCTCGGGATCGCGAAGTTCAGACCCTGGAGGCCGATGTAGCCGGAGCTGTTCACCCCCACGACCTCCCCGCGCAGGTTGAAGAGCGGACCGCCGGAGTTGCCAGGGTTGATCGGCGTGGTGATCTGCAGGTGCGTGCGCCCCTCGAAGGTGCGGTTGGTGACGCTGATGATGCCGGAGCTGACGGTGCGCTCCAGCCCGATCGGGGTGCCAATGGCGTAGACCCGGTCTCCCACCTTCATCTTGTTGCTGTCTCCCACGAAGATGTGCTTCAGGGTCACGTCCTTGGGCGGCTCGATCTTGACCAAGGCCAGATCCAGCTTGGGAGCAATCGCGACGACCTTGCACTTGCGGATGGTGCGGAGGTCGAAGCCGCTCTTGCTCTTGAGGTAGAGCGTGACGTTCACCTCCACCTCACGTTCCACGACGTGGAAGTTGGTGACGACGTAGCCATCCTTGCTGGTGATGAAGCCCGATCCCTGGCCGCCAGGGCTCTCGATCTTCACCACCGCTTCACCGACCTCGGCGGCGCCCTGTTGGATGGACTTCTCCGGCAGGTTGGCGGAGGAGAAGATGTCCTCGTAGGTGACCTCGGCGACCCGCCCCTCGGAGGCTCCCGACTTGTCCCGGCGGATGATGGAAGCGGTCGGCACCTTGAGGATGTCGAAGCCCACGTCCAGGAACACATGGGCCTCGGTCTCCTTGACCACCGTTCCATCCAGCTTCTTGCCGCTGCCGAGGTGGAAGGTCCACAGCTCCGGCTCGCGGTCACCGCCTGCATCCGCCCTTGCAGCCTTGCCCGGTTGCGCCGGCGCCGGAGCCTTGTCCGGTTTCCCGGGTTCCGCGGGTTCAGGCCCCTGGGCGAGGGCGCCAGAAGCAAGGATCGTGAGGGTGGCGGCCAGCAGGGCAGTCGGGATTGCAGTGGTCATGGCCAAAAGGATAAAGTCCCCCGCCCGCCATGGCACCCACCCCTCCGCGCCTGCGTCCAGTTTTGCTCGCCGCCGCCCTGAGCCTCGGCGGCATCCGCTCCTCGCAGGATCCACCTCCGGGGGATCCGAAGCTGAGGGCGCGCTTCGGCTTTCTAGGTCCCACGATCCACAAGATCGGTGACAGCATCGGCTACCTGCGCATCGGCCGACTCCGTCCTGGCAAGCAGGACGACCTGCTGGTCAACAACCCCCTGCGGGCACGCGTGGAGATCCGCACCTTGAAGGGCGAGGGCGATCCCGAGGTGGGTGCGCTGAAGCTGGACGAGCGTTCCGAGGCCACGACCGGCGAAGTCCTGGGCGTCGCGCTGGGGGACGTCGACGGCGACCACCGGGAGGACATCCTCCTGGCGACGTCGCGCAGCCGGCTGATCACGATCCTCTCCGGAAAGAGCGACAACACCTCCGAGGTGCCACAGATCGAGGTGGGTCGTCTGAAGACCGGCAACTGCCTCCACGCCAGCGACGTGGATGGGGACGGTAAGGCCGATGCGGTCCTGCTGACCGAAGACGGCGTGCAGATCGTCACGGGCATAGCACAGAGCCCGAAAGTACATCCCACCGAGCCGATCTTCGCCCAGCGTGTGATGTCGTTCCGGGTGTTCGACGTGGATGGCGACGGCAACCAGGACATCCTGCTGTGCTCCAATGCCGCGCAACTGCCCCTGCACGTCAAGCTGGGCGAGGGTGGCGGCAAGCTGGGTCCCTGGATCCTCCTGGACTGCCCGCAGCTGGTGCTGGCGGTGCCGGGAACCGGCTCGGGCGACCGACCGACGATCTGCACCATCGGCGAGAAGCCGCGGCGGGTGGTCGAGTACGAGCTCCGGCGCCGTGACGGAGCCCAACGCCCAGCGCTGCAGCTGACCGCGCTGCCCGCCGGCCAGGACGACCGCCCCTTCGCCTACGGTGACATCGACGGCGACGGCGACATGGACCTGGTGATCGCCGACCCGGAGCGGGCCCGGCTGTCGATCTTCCTGGAAGAGAAAGGCGACTTCCACCAGGTGGACGCGCCGACCCTCGCCCACGTCAGCAGCCTTGCGATCGGCGACGTGAACGGCGACGGCAAGCCCGACCTGGTGCTGGCCAGCCCCGAGGAGCAGGCGCTGGCGTGGCGGAGCGGCACAGAGCCCCTGGAGACATTCCCCACCCGGCTGCCGCTTCCCAACGACGTCGTGCCCGAAAAGGACCAGATGCCCGTGACAGTAGGCGTGGACGGAAACAGCATCCTCTGCCTGGTGCGGGACAAGAGAAGGAAGACGGCGCTGCTGCGACTGACCTGGAGCGACGGAGGCTTCGCCAAGGAGCCCAAGGTCCTGCAGACGATCAAACGGATCTCCAAGGACCCCAGCCGCCTGCTGGTGGACGATCTTGGGGGCAAGACGGGCCGCGAGATCTACTGGGTGGTTCCCCAGGACGGCCTGCACGTGAGCTTTCCGGAAGCGGACGGCAGCTACCGGGAAGCCGAGGCCCAGGGCGGCGGCGCCGGCTTCACCAAGAAGATGGTGGACGGCTCACTTTCAGTGACAGAAACCCCCCAGGGTCGGGCACTCATGGTGGTCCGGGAGCGCTATGCCCGCACCTTCCGGTTCGACGACAAGTGTGAGCCGGTGATTCTCGCCCAGGACAACGGTCCGGAAGGCATCCGCACGATGAACATGGGCGTGGTCATGGCCGACGGCTCACGCCTGTTCCTGGACCGAACCGCCCAGAAGCTCTACTGCTGCACCGAGGGTCGCCCCACCGTGTCTGTCGACATCCCCAACATCAACCCCACGCACCTGATCGCCCACGGCAATGCTGCCCTGGTCGTCGGAGGCCGCGGCATCCTGCGGGTGCCGTTCGGGACGTCCTTCGAGCTCAAGGCCGTGCGGCAGCACGAACCGCCCACCAAGAAGACCAACTACTTCCGCGCTTTGGCGGCGGACCTGGACGCCGACGGCCATCAGGACCTGGCGCTGCTGGACAGCAACCTGCATGGCGCCCACATCCTGGTGGCCACAAAGGACAAACTCGAGCGTGCGGTATCCTTCCAGGTGTTCGAGACCACGGAGGACCGCAGCTACTACGAACCCCGGGAGCTCGCCGCCGGAGACCTGAACGGCGACGGTCGCCAAGACCTCGTCCTGATTGCCCACGACCGCATCCTGATCTACCTGCAGGAAGAATGAGAACCAACATGATGTCCCGCCTGAAGACACTGAACACAACGCTCGCCGTCACCCCGCTTCTGCTGGTCCTCGCCGCTCCGATCCGTGCCCAGGAGACGGCCAACCAGAAGGACGCCGCCGCACAGAAGACCGCCGCCGACAAGGTCAACCTGATCGCGCAGAACCCACTGTTCCTCGCCCACTGCGACGGCTTCGGCAAGCTGCGCAGCAGCTTCCTTCCCACCAACATGGGCAAGCTGTTCGCAAGCGACGAGTTCCAGGGTCTCATGAAGCCCATGCTCATGGGCCTCGAGCAGATGAAGAAGCACGCCAGCGGCACCGTGCCGGTGGATCTCGACGAGCTGGAGAAGGCGATCAAGGGCTACGGTGGCCGCCTGACTCTCGCCATGCACATCGTGGGCGAGATCGACTTCCGGACCGACCAGCCGCCCTTCGGCTTCACGATGGTCTTGTCACCGGACGGGACGACGGACCTGAAGGGCCTGTGCGAGAAGTGCACGAAGCTGGTCGAAGAGGACGGTGCAGACAAGGCCTTCGACCTGGAAGTCGAGGGCAAGACCTTCCGTTGCGTGAGCCCGAGCGGCGGCATCGAGGAAGGACAGTGGGCAGCGACAATCCCGTTCCTCCATGCGGGGCACGCGGTGGCGTGCATCAGCACCAACCTCAAGGAAAGCGTGAAGATGGTGCTGAACCCGGATCAGAAGCCCAGGTTCGAGGCCAGAAAGGAGTTTGCCGCGAACAGCTTCGGTGTCAGGTTCGACGTCGGCCGGTTCGTGACGATGATCGAGGAGGGCCTCAAGCGCAAGATGGGCGATGACTTTGCCGACTCGGGACCCAAGGTGGCCCTGGACCTTCTCGGGGTCCGCAGCCTTGACACGGTCTCGATCAGCTTTCGACCAGCGGGTCCCTATGTCGCCTGGGAGTCGGTATTGCAGTTCAACAGCAGCGACCGCGGAGTGCTGGCAGCGTTGTTCCCCAAGAGCAAGGCCCCGAGTCCGTTCCTGGGCAGCCTGCCACGGACCACCCCCATGGCCCAGACCTTCCATTTCGATCTCGGCGTCCTCCATGCCACCGCCAAGAAGATCTGGCAGGCCCTGGACGACACCGAGATCGACATGCCGATGGCCTGGGGCGACATCGAGAGCGGCTTCGAGGAGCAGTTCGGGTTCCGGTTGAAGGAGGACTTCATCGACCACCTCGGCGCCAGCGGCATCGTGGCCCAGCAGATCTCCGAGGACGCAGACGAGGAGGGCGGGCCCTTCCAGGATCCCGACGGCACCTGCCTTGCGCTCCAGGTCAAGAATCCCGAAGCCTTCTCCAAGTGCATCGACACCATGCTCCGCAAGTGGGGGCTGCACGCTGCCCGCAAGAAGGACGACT
>QJVU01000450.1 GCA_003235605.1 Planctomycetota bacterium
ACGGCGCAGCACCCCGATCCGCGTGCAGAGGTCGGCCACCTCGTGCAGGAGGTGGCTCGACAGCAGGATGGTCACCCCCTCCTGTTCCACCAGCCGCCGCATCAGCTCCCGGAGCTCGTGGATCCCCTCCGGGTCGAGTCCGTTCGTGGGTTCGTCCAGGAGGAGATAGCGAGGCTTGCCCAGCAGCGCCTGGGCCAGGCCGAGGCGCTGGCGCATGCCCTGGGAGTACTGTCCCACCTTCTTGTCACCGGCATCCTCGAGACCGACCAGCTTCAGGACGCGCCTCACCTCGTCGGGGATCTCGCGCTTGGGAATGCCCTGCACCGCGGCCAGCATTCGCAGGTTCTCGTGTCCCGGGCGACCTTCGTGGAAACCCGGCCGCTCCACCAGGCCCCCCAACCACTTCCGCACCCGCGCCTCGCGCACCGCGTCGTGGCCGTCGATGGTCACGCTGCCGCCGTCGGCGCGCAGCAGACCCAACGCGATCCGCAGCGCCGTGGTCTTGCCGGAGCCGTTGTGGCCGATGAAGCCGTAGCAGTCCCCACTCCGGACGTGCAGGCTCACGCCGTCCAGCGCGGTCTGGGCCTTGAAACGTTGCCGGAGGTCGGTGAGGAGAATGGACAAGACTGGCCCGCTATCCTCGCCCGGCCGGGTGTACGTTTCCAGACGCCGGTGCTGGTGCTGGTGTCTAGTTCAGATGCTCCCTGTAGTAGCGCCCGTCCAGGAAGCTCGCGAAGAACTCATCCACCAGGGGATGGTGGATCGGGCGGCTTGGGTCGCCAGGTTCCAGGTTCTGCTGGGCCACGTAGGTCTGGTGGCTTGCTCCGTCCACCAGCACGTGGTACCAAGGCTGCTGCCTGGTCGGTTTGTAGCCCTTGCCCTTGGTCTGGAACGCGTACCAGGCGTCGTCCGCCTGGCAGGTGGTGTCGTAGCCCACGATCACCCCGCGGTAGTCGTAGCGCAGGTGGTGGACGATCTGGCCCACCTCGAAGAGCACGTCTTCGGTCACCGGAGCCATCGTCTAGGGAGTCGGGTACATTCCTGTCGCTTTGCCGGAAACGATAAGAATGTACCTGACTCCGTACGTCAGCCCTTGCTCTTGAGGTCCTTGTTGTTGGCTTCGATGAACGCCTGGATCTCGTCCGCCATGCCCAGGAGCTTGTGCCACTGCTCCTTGTAGAGCGTCACCGGGAACCGCCCGAGACCGTACACGGACAGCGCGCCCTTCTCGCTCACCTTGAGTCTGAGGCCGTGGGAAGCGCTGTTCTTCAGCGCCTTGTTCTCGGCACGCAGCCTCTCCAGCTCCTTCTTCATCGTGTCGCTGTCGCTCATGATCGATTCGCTTCCTGCCATGATCCGTTGCCTGCGGCGCCAGTGACAAACCTGGCGGAACCGGGGCTCTCATCCCTAAGGGTTTCGGTCGGGGACGATCCCCCCCCTGAGCAATTGTGGCGGACGTCGCCACGGCAAGCCAGGACAAAGACCTACGGCGGGTACCCAGACGAATGCCCAGGGCGGCCGCCGGCCGGGAGCCCACGCGTGCCACGGGGTAGGCTCAAGACGCGCGGGGCCAAACTCCGAAGGAGGGGACAGTCAGGCAGCTACAAGCAGAAACAGGCGAGACAGGCCCACCCCTTTTTTCGGAGAGCGTAGAGAGATGCCCTACACCGCAGAAGTCACCCGGACCAACCCCACGTGTGTTCTGTTCATGATCGACCAGTCGCGCTCGATGCGCGACGAGATCCGTGCCTCGGACGGCACCCAGCCAAAGTCCAACGGCGTCGCCGCCACCATCAACCGCTGGTTGCAGGAGTTGTCACTCAAGTGCGCCAAGGGCGAGGGCATCGGTGACTACTATCACGTCGGCGTGATCGGCTACGGCAAGAGGGTCGGTCCGGCGCTGGTCGGCAAGGCCGCGGGCAAAGGCCTGGTCCCGATCAGCCAGATCGCGGAAAACCCGGGGCGTGTGGAGGAGCGCAAGCGCAAGGTCCCAGATGAGAAGGGCAAGCTCCGCAAGCAGGTCGTCAGGGTGCCGGTGTGGTTCGATCCGGTAGCCGATGGCGGCACGCCCATGTGCAAGGCCTCTGACGAGGCCTATCGCATCCTTCAGGACTGGGCGAAGGGGCACAACAAGTCCTACCCGCCGCTGATCATCCACATCACCGACGGCGAGGCGACGGACGGCGACCCGGAACAGCGCATGCGCTCGCTGACGCAGCTGTCCACGTCGGACGGCAACGCAATGCTGTTCAACATCCATCTCTCGTCCCACCCGAACGCGAAGCCGGTGATCTTCCCCGATTCGGCGGACAACCTTCCCGACGAGTACTCCCGGATGCTGTTCCACACCGCCAGCCCCCTGACGGAGACCATGCGCACCATCGCCAAGGAGCAGGGCATTCCCACCTCGGCGGGCTCCCGGGCCTTCGTGCTGAACGCCGACATGATCGCCCTGGTGCAGGCCATCGACATCGGCACCCGGCCCAGCAACGTTGCCATGGACGAGCCTGCACCGCAGCCGTTCCGCGGTGACGAGGCCGGCGTGGCAGCGCTGGAGGAAGCCCGCCGCCGCGAGGAGGCGGCCGGCGCATCTGCAGCGGGGCGGGCCCCGGCCGGGGCTCCGGGCGCCCGCGGCAAGACCACGGTCAGGCTCTCGGTCATGGCCACCGGCAAGCTCATCGAAGCCAACATCGAGTTCGACAACAAGGGCCGGGTCGTCAGCGTGGTTCCGGTCCTGCCCATCGATCCCACCGTCGAGTACCGCCTCGGCCCCGGCAAGTGACCAGGGCGGCTACCGCTGCCGGCAGTGGCTATCGCTGCCGGCGCGGTGCGACGGTTCCGTACTTGACCAGCTTCAGGGGTCCGTCCTGCACGAAGCCGATGCCCCGGGCAAAGGCCTTGTGGTCCTTGGCGCCGGGCTCCAGGGGTGTGGTCTCCCGCCACCTGACGCAGCCTTCGAAGGTGCCGGCAGGGGTCTTGACGGTTTCGGTCACGCTCAGGACTTCCACGCGGTCCATGGCGATCCGCGGCGCGTACTCGTTGTAGAACCGCGCGCCGATCAGGGGCGTCCCCGGCATGAACAGGCCGAAGCGGGCACCCTGCTTCCCCGACTCCCAGGCACCGGCGTGCCCGACGATCTTGCCGTCCTCGTAGTCGTCCACCTCCTCGCCGAAGTAGAAGACCGCATTGCTCGTTTTCGAGATCGCGAAGAAGTTGCGGGAGACCTCGGCGAGCTTGCCGTTCTCGGTCTCGCGCTCTTCCAGGATGCCGCACTCCACGCCGTCGATCTTCCGGGTTCCCCCGAGGACCGTGATCACGACGCGGACCTCGTCCCGGCCCTCCTTGCCCTGCAGCACCAGCTGCCAACCCGGCTCCAGGACGAAGAACGGGTTCCTGCCGTGGGGGGCGAGGTCCTTCTTGTCCACCCCGAAGCTCTCCTGGAACACTGCGCTGTCATTGTCTCCGCGGGGCTTCCCCCCGGCCTCCCGGCCGATCAGCTTGCCGGTCACCGCGTCCACCTCCAGGGTTTCGAAGGCTCCCCCGGCCACCGACCGGATCCGGACCCGGGGCTTGCCGCCCTCGAGGGAGAGCTCGGCATCGATGACATGACGGGGGCCGGCGCCGAGGGCGGCCCCGATGGCCTGCTTCAGGTCGATCTTGCTGGCCTCGACTGCTTTCGAGACATCCGCGGTCTCCTCCTCCTGCTCCTTGAGCTTGCCTGTCCTGGCATCGAAGACGACGTTCACGCCACTCTTCCCCTGCCAGATATCGATGGAGTAGACCAGCGCGCCGGCATCCATCTCCAGCTCCGCGTGGTAGACGAAGCCCTTGCCGGCCTGCTTGAGCCCCCGATCAATGGCCTCGGTGATCTGGAAGCCTGCTTCCTTGGCGAACCCCTCCCACTGCTTGCCGTCCTGGGCCACTGCCACGAGGCCGAGCAACAGTCCAGTGAGCACGACACGGGTCACGGTCATGGCGTTCCTCCTGTTGGGTTCCGTTTGGATTGTATCCCCACCACACCGACCGTACCCGGGGGTCACCAGGATCAGATCTCGATCAGGATCCGGTCGCCTTCGAGGCGCACGACGTAGGACTTGAGGGGATCGCGGGCGGGACCCTTGAGGTTCTGGCCCGAGAGGTCGAACTCCGAACCGTGACAGGGACACACGATGCGGTGCGCGGCGACGCCAAAGGCGACATCGCAGCCCAGGTGGGTACACGTCGAGCTGACCGCGAAGTAGCTGCCTGCATCCCGCACCACGAGGATCTTCTCGGCGGTGGCCCGGTTCTGGAGGAGCAGAGCCTGGCGGGGGCCAGCCAGCTCAGCGAACCGGGCCAGGGGGATGGACAACACTCCGGCGTCCGGTCCGAGCACGAGGTCCGGTGTGCGCTTGGTCGCAAGGAGGGCACACCCGCAGGGAGCAATGGCAGCCAACCCAAGGCCGAGGCCCAGGAAACGCCGGCGCGTCTGCCCTCCGGTGCGGGTATCTGGTGCGTCCTGCATGACGCCGGAGTCTATCTGGCCGCGGCTTCGTGAACTGCATGGAACTTGGATGGGCCCTTGTTCGACGGTCGACTACGCACACCACCGTTTTGAGGGGCCGCGGCGCACGTGGGATAAGGGGACGTCGTACCGCGACCCCTAGGAGGGCCCCCATGACCGCACTCAAACCTTTCCGACCATTCTCCCTCTTTGGCTGGCCATCGATGATGTCGGTGTCCGGCAAGAACTTCGACAAGGACGTCGACGAGTTCATCCGTCATTTCTGGGACTGGAAGGCGGAGAAGAACAGCATCGAGTGGATGCCGAACGTGGACGTGCTCGAGAAGCCGAATGCTTACTACGTGACCGTCGAGCTGCCGGGCCTCGACAAGGACGATGTCCAGGTCGACTTGAGCGGAGACGTGCTCACGATCCGCGGCGAGTGCAAGCGCGAGGAAGTGAGCGAAGACGATCACTACCGCATGACCGAATGCGCCAGTGGCAAGTTCCAACGGAGCCTGACCTTCCCCAACGCGCTCAGCACGGATGCCATCGAGGCCGACATGCACAACGGCATGCTCAAGATCCGGCTGAACAAGTCCAAGGCCATCACGCCGACCAAGATCAAGATCAAGACCCGTTAGGTGCCGATCCGACGATCAGCTCGCGGAAGGCTTCCGCGCTGAGCGTCTCGCGCTCGGTGAGCACCCGGGTCACACGTTCCAGCTGCGGCCGGT
>QJVU01000717.1 GCA_003235605.1 Planctomycetota bacterium
ATCAACGTGCCGTCTGTGACTCAGGACGTGCGCAGGGCGCCGCGGCGACCCGCGCAACGTGGCGGCCCGCTCACCGGCAGCATGACAACTGCCGGAGTTACCGGCGTCAGCATCTGCGAGGCAGTGCTGCTTGGCGAGAGGAAGGGAACGGAGCTCACCAGCAAGCTACGCGAAGCCAAGAAGCGTGGCTTCGCCTGGTTGCTCCACAACTTCACGGTGCGCTCCAACAGGAACCACCGCGGACGGTACTACTACTACATGTACGGTCTGGAACGGGCCTGCGAGCTGAGCCAGATCCGGCTGCTCGGTGACCGTGACTGGTACTTCGAGGGCGCAACCATGCTGTTGGAGCTACAGCGCGGTGATGATGCCGATGGTGGCGAAGGTCGTGGCGCTCGGCGTGGCCGAGGCCGGCGCGGTGGCATGGGAAGAGGAATGAGAGGGAGCGGTGGTCAGTTCCGAGGCGGCAGCCTGCACGAGACCTGCTTTGCGATCCTGTTCCTGAAGCTGGCCTCGCCACCTTTGCCCGTGATCACACCCCGCTGACCTGGAGCTTGACTCATGCAAGCCTCCGCCCCACACCCGCTTCCCCTTGGCTTGGTGCTTGGCTTGCTGCTTGGGTGTGTCCAGCACCCCGCCGTCACACTGCCCGCGGTCACCACTACCGAAAAGAACGTAAGGCCGTGGATCAACAAGAGCTTTCTCTCCCCCGACCTCGACATCAAGGATGCGCTGAAGAAGTTCGAGGGGGAGTCGCGGGAGATCTTCGTCCAGAGGCACCGCATCCTGAGCCATCTGGAAATCACGCCGGGTATGGCGGTGGCGGACATCGGCGCCGGGACTGGCCTGTTTCTGGAGATGCTGGCCAAGAAGGCCGGGCGCGACGGCAAGGTCTACGCGGTCGACATTGCGCCAAGGCTCGTGAGCTTCCTCGAGAAAAGGTGCCAGGAGAAGGGGCTCCGTCAGGTGGAGGTCGTGCTCTGCAAGCGGGATTCCGTAGAGCTTCCCCCCGCGTCCATCGATCTCGCGTTCGTCTGCGACACGTACCACCACTTCGAGTATCCTCGCTCCACGTTGGCGACGATCCACAGGGCGTTGCGCCCGGGCGGCCGGATGGTGGTCGTGGACTTCGAGCGGCTCCCGAACACGTCCAGAAAGTGGGTCCTGGACCACGTGCGTGCCGGCAAGGAGGTGATCACCGCCGAGATCGAGGCAGCAGGGTTCCAGCTCCAGGACGAAGTGAAGGTCCGAGGGCTGAAAGAGAACTACCTGCTGCGGTTCCGACGCCGGTAGACGCCTGCCAGCCGGACTTGGCTACTTGCCCTCTGGATCGTCGATGCCGATGACACCGTAGGCTATCCGCGCACCCGCCGCGCCCGTTGGCTGCGACTTGAGGTCATCCTCCTGGGCATGGATGATGATCGCCCGGCCGATGCAGGTGTGCGCACCGTTCAGCATGACCATGGAGTCCAATCGGTCGTAGGTGGCCTTGCCAGTGGCGTCCGCTTCCAGGTTGCCCAGGTCGCCGGCGTGGCGCGCAGGCATGTCTGGCCCACCGTGCTGGGCTTTGGTGGGGTTGAAATGACCACCGGTGCAAACCCCATCGGTGCAGGTGATGTCGCCCCACTCATGGATGTGAAAACCATGCCGCCCCGGGCTTAGCCCTTCGACGTCTGCCTTGACACGGACCTTGGCCCCTTCCCGGACGAAGTGGACAACGCCCTTTATCTTCTCGTTGCCCTGGGTACCGATGATGCGGCAGATGGCCCGGTTGGTCTGAGGGCCCGACGAGCTGCGTGCTTCGGCGGCGCAGCCTGGAAGAACGATGGCCGTGAGGGCCGTGATAGCGGCGAGGGTGCAGTGCGAGTGCTTCATGGTGATAATGAGATGGTCTCTCGGTCAGGACTTGAACTGGGCAAGTGTACCGGGGATCGAGACACAAACAACTGCGAGCAAGAGCCTGGGAAAGTCCACATGCGACCCTGGGTCATTCGAACCATGATGCCCGAGAGCTTCCGCCTGCCTGACGGAAGGCTCGACTGGATCCCGGCTTTCCTGCCGTCGGAAGTGGCGGACCGCTGTTTTTGTGAGTTGATCGACCACGCCCCCTGGAAGCGTGAACAAGTCATCATGTACGGCCGGCGAGTCGCGGTGCCCCGGCTGACGGCCTGGTTCGGTGACCCACGAGCCACCTACACGTATTCCGGAATCACCATGGCTCCGGAGCCGTGGACCCCCCTGCTGCTCGAGATCAAGTCCCTGGTCGAGCCCAAGTCCCTGGGTACGATCTTCAACAGCGTCCTCTTGAACCTCTACCGGGACGGCAACGACAGCGTCGCATGGCACAGCGACGATGAGCCTGAGCTTGGAAGGAACCCGGTCATCGCGTCGGTTTCCCTGGGCCAGGCTCGCACCTTCCGCCTCAGGCACAAGCTAGACGAAACAATCCCACCGGTCGAGATCGAGCTCACCCACGGCAGCTTGCTGGTCATGAGCGGTGCGCTCCAGCATTTCTGGAAGCACCAGCTGCCCAAGCGCCGGTCACCGAACCTCGGGCCGAGGATCAACCTGACGTTTCGGATGATCCGCCAAGAAGCGTCCAGGTAACCCGACACCTACTTGCGGTTGCCGCCTCCGGGCTGTTTCAGCAGCCATGCCTGGAACCGGCGCTCCAGATCCGCCAGCGGCACCTTCAGGAACCTGGCGAACGTGGTACTGCTGTCGCCCTTGCCCTCCCGATACACATCGCAGATGTAATCGAGGAAAGCCCCCCTATGACCGTGGTCCTTCTCCATCAGATAGTGCACCACATGCGATGAGAGCGCCCAGCGCTCTTTGGTGCGCTTGGAGTAGTCCAGGAACTGGCTGTAGGAAGCGTGCAGGAACGACTTCAACTCCAGCTTGTCCACGCGCGAAAGCACCAACGTCTGACGGGGGTCCAGGGTTGGTCTCCTCAGCTTGAGGCGGCCGTACTTGCCCTGGAACATGCTCTCCATCCATTGACCAATCCCGTACTCCAGCCAGCCACTGACATGCTCTCGCGGGTCCGCATTGCCCATACCCGTGGTCCGCACAGTGCGATAGATCAGCTGTTGGGTCACCACGTTGATCAGCTGCTCGGGCTCACCGGTTTCGGGAGCGACGAAAGAGTTGGCGATATCCCCCGCCTGGGGCGGCATGTAGTAGGCCAACCGCACCCAGAACGTCCACACCGGGAACCGCTTCACGTCACGATAGAGGTGCACGGACATCGGGCTGATCACCTCCTCCAGATGCATGGGCTTGCCAAACAGCTGGAACCAGTGGAGGTACAGCCTCTCCAGCTCGAAAGCCACATCGACCCCCAGCTGCAACCCGGCATCGGTGCGCAGCTCGAAGTGCTCGGTGGGCAGGATCAGGGCCGTGCCCCACTTGGCGATCTTCGCCTCGTACATCTTGCGGCCAAGGAAGCTGGACTTGCGTGGCCAACGCCACCCGGACCGCGTCTTGCGATGGCCCAGGTATCGGTGGGCTGCCTCGTGGCTGTCCTTGCGCAGCACGACGTCCAACGCCTGCAGTCGCGCCATCGCAGCGAGCCCGTTTGTGTCCGCCCACTCCACCAGCTTCCAGAGCTTGTCTGCGTCGTCCCCAGCTTCGGCGCGAAGGTCCATCAGCTTGATCAGGTGGGTGTTGACCGTCTCCACAGACACAACGTCGTGGCGGGGAATGCGAACCCGCTTGCCTCCAGCGCTGCTGCCAGCAAGCGGTCTCACCCCCTGGATGAGGACGATCTCGTCCTCGTCATAGAACCGAAGCACCCGCCCCCGCACTTCCTGCCCGTCCTTGGTCTTGACCAAATCGCGAAGGTCCTTGTCGCCTTGTGGAAAGCTCGACAGGAACAGAAGCGGCAAGGATTCCAGGAGGCCGAGGCTCATCTTCTAGACCCGAACGCTGCCCCCCTGCGTCGTAGCAATACCTCCTGCTGCAGCGGAGTCGGCAATCCCGTACTGCACGAACACCTCGACGCCGGTCAGCGTGGCTGTGGTCGGTAGGAGCACGGGCAGGGAGTGCCTGCCGAACCCATCGGTCTGCACGAAGAAGAGCAGTAGCGGCTCGTTCAACAGCGTGCAGGTGCCGCCCAGGTTGATGGTAGCCTTGTTCAAGCCAATTGCCATGGCTGCAGCCGAGCCGGCTCGTGCGTTGGAGACATCGATGCTTGCCTGATCCCCCACGCCGATGTTGCCGGCGATGGTCAGAACGGGTGTCAGGTTGCCGGTCCCAGGGCAGCCAGCGGCGTAGGAGATCCAGGCAGCCACCTCGTAGGCACCGCAGTCCTGCTTGGTACCACGCTGGTAGCCATCGAAGTCCTCCGCTGCCAGGAACCGTCCGGTGAAGGCCTGCCCTTTGCCGATCGCCGGCGACGTGGTCTGCAGGTGCAGATCGGTGGCGCTCACGAACTTCGGATCGCCCACAACACTGTTCTTGTCCGCTGTCCCACGTGGTAGCGCCGACGTCGCGCTCTGCCACGCGCTCAGGCTTGTGTAGTCGGTAGTCAGGATTCGACCGATCTTGCTGCTTTGGATGAAGAACAGGTTGCCATCGGATTGGAAGTGATGCAGAGCCGTCGTCGAGATCTGCATGGCGATTCCCCCCCCCGATCCGGTAATCGCAAAGATGTTGCTGTAGATGCGGTTGTAGTTGTTGTTGTTGTGGCCGAATGTCTGCAACGCCCAGCCAGGGGTGTCGACGGCAATGGTGTTATGGGTGAAATCGTTGTTGCTGTTGCTGGCCGCCATATGCACGACCGTGGCCCCCGCGCTGTTCCCCGTCTTGCCAGTGAAGATGTTGTTGTAGATCTGGTTCCGGGAGTCGTTGTAGTTGAGGAAATACAGGCCGATGACCGTACCTGCGAGGTTGAACTGGTTGCGGAACATCTGGCTGTTGCGGAACAGGCTCAGGTAGAGCCCGTAGCTGAGCGCTCCGAGGTTGAACTGGTTGTCATGGATCAACCAGTTCACCGGTGAACCGTTGCCCGCGAAGTGGATCACTCCATAGCCAGTCAGGTTGCCAATTGCGTGGCCTGCCAAGCCGTTTTCGAAGAAGCAGTTGCGCACCGTGACGTTGACGATGTCCTGCTGGTTCGGGTAGGCCCCAGTGTTTCCGAAGATCGCTCCCCCCTGGGCGGCCTGCTCGAACACCAGACCATCGAGGACGACGTTGCTGACCCCTTGTT
>QJVU01000288.1 GCA_003235605.1 Planctomycetota bacterium
GAGCGGCCCTACTTCGACCTCCTCGGGATCCGCTACGTTCTGTCCGAGGAGCCGCTCCACCACGCCGGCAGGAAGGTGGGACCCGAGTGGAAGGGCCCCCGGGGCGAGTTCTTCGTCTACGAGCGCCACACGGCCCTGCCTGCCGGCTTCATGGTGCCTGCCTTCCGGACGGTTTCCGGCGGCGAGGACGCCATCGTCGAGGCCCTGGTTGCCGAGGACTTCGCCCCACGCTCCCACTGCCTGTTGGATCCCGAAACAGCTGCGCGGGTCACCCGCTATCTGAACGGCAAGGCGTACCAGGGCACCGCAGACACCAACGACCGCGAGGTGTTGTTCGACGAGGTCTCGAGCACCAACCGGCTGCGCCTGCGGGTGGCCGCTGGCGAGGCCGGCTACCTGGTCGTCAACCTGACGTCCCTGCCGGGCTGGTCCGCCCTCGTGAACGGTGAGCCGGCGCCGATCTACACCACCAACCTGTTCCTGAGCATGATCCCTCTGGGTCCCGAGGCTGCCGAGGTGGAGCTCTCGTACGTCACACCGGGCTTCTGGCCGGGGTTGTGGGTCACGCTGTCGAGCTTCGCGTTGATGCTCGGGCTGGCCATCGCCTACCGACACTCAAGACCGCCTCGGCGCAACGACGAAATACCGTTGTGAAGGCGGTCTTGGCGTAGGAGGGGTGTGAGTCTATTCGGCAGCAGCCGCCGCGAGGGCATGGTTGCGGTCCTGGTACTGCTTCTGCTCTGCGTGCTGATGCATGCTCCCGGCCTGTTCCTGGGGCAGCCGCGGCTGCTCACCAACAAGCAGGCCAGGGACCTGCACCGTCGCGAGGCGAGCACCAACCAGAACGTGCTGATGCCGGCACTCCAGGCCGCGGGCCGCGTGGTCAGCGAGGGAGAGGTGCCGCTCTGGAACCCGTACGCGCGGCTCGGAGAGTCGTTCCTTGGCTCCGGCGCGCCGTTGCTCTACCCGCCGTTCTGGCCACTGATGGCGGAAGGCAGTTGGCGGCTCCTGGACCTCATTCTGTGCCTGCACAGCTTCATCGCCTGCGCGTGCATGTACCGCTTCCTGCGCAACCTGCCCCTGAGCCGTTTTGTCTCGTTCGTGGGCGGTGCCATGTACGGACTCGGCTGGTGCATGACCGTTCAGCTGGACCGCCTGCCCCACGCCGCTGCCGCCGCCTGGCTGCCCCTGGCCATGGCCATGACCTGGCGGGTGCTGGTGAGCAAGAACCGCGAGCTCCACGCCATGCTGCTGGCCCTGACCGTGGTGCTCATGTTCGCCACCGGCGGCACCGGCACCGCGCTCCTCGGCGTCTTCCTGTGCGTGGTGGTGTACGGCTTCGGCTTCCTGGCGCTGGACAGCCAGGACAAGAGCCTAGCGCTCCGCGCGGTCGTGGGTGCCGTGGCCATGACGGTGCTCCTCACCAGCCCGCTCTGGCTCTACTGGACCGACGACGCCACCGCTCATGCGCCCCCCGATCAAGGCAGCAACCGTCATCTCCAGGCCAGTGGCGTCCTGCTCGGGATGGTCAGCCCCACCGCCTTCGGGGGCATCACGGGCAGCGCGCCCGGCGCCCTCCGCGACCTGAACCCGGACGCCGACCCCGTGGAACTGGCCCTCTACCCCGGCGCCGCGGTGCTGTTCCTGGTGCTCTTGGGTCTCTTGCGTCCAAAGCGCACCGCCCACGGCCTGGTGTGGATCCTGGTGGGCGGCCTCGGCCTGTTCATGACCCTGGACAGCCCGATCGCCGAACTGGCGGGAAGGTTGTGGCCGTGCCCACCCCTGAGCCCCGGCCTGGGACTGGTGCTGCTGAACATCGCCATGGTCTCCATGGCCGCGGTCTCCCTGGAGAACTTCTTCGAGGCTCCCGTCAGTCGACGTTTCGCGGTTCCAGCCACCGCAGCGACCTTCCTCGCTGGGGCCGCCCTGGCTGCCCTGGCCGGGCACCTGTACCCCGATGTCGGCAGCGCCATGGTGTCTCTGCTGTCCGACAACGACATCGCCGCCGAGGTGCAGCCCGCCGCAGCTCACCTGTTCGACGCGCTGGTGCAGCCGATGATCTCCGGCTGTCTGATCGCCATCGCATTCCTCTGCTGGCGCCGCATCGGCATCCTGCGCTTCAAGGTCCTGTTTGCCACCCTGGCCATCGCCGACGTGATGTTGGTGGGGCTCTCGCACACGCCCCGCAGCGCGTTCCCTGACGACAGCGCTCTCCTTGGTGCCCACGTGCCCGCGGATGCCGGTCGCATCGTTGCGGCTGGCCGATCCCCGACGCTGCCGACCGGTCGCCTGGTAGCCGCCGGTCTGCCCACTCTGAACACCACCTCGTCGGGGCTGCTGGATCGCACCCGCAGGTTCCTGAAGGAGGTGGACGCCTCGATGGTCCATGTCGGCAGCCGTGCCATGGTGGTGCCCCTGCTGGGCAGTCCTCTGCTCCAGGACCCGCTCCTGGAGCTGGCCGGCGTCGGCATCGGCATCTGCACGACGCCCGTCGACGTGTCCGGTTTCGTGCCTGCGGGAAGAGCGGGCAGCGTGCACGTGTATCGCCGTCGCACGCCCCCTCCTCGGGTGCGGGTCTTGTTCCAGGCTGTCTTGGCGAGGGACATGGAGGAGGCAGCGCGCCTCCTCAACACCCACGCCAACCATCTTGGCGAGACGGTGGTGATCGAAGAGGGCGACCCAGGCTTCGTCTGCAAGCGCCCCGGCGCCCTTCCCAGGCCCGAGATCCTGGACCGCCGCAGCAACGAGGTGCGCATCCGCCTGGACATGGGCCAAGGGCGCGGCTACCTGCTCCTCGCGGACGCCCACGCCCCGGGGTGGCAGGCTCTCCTGGACGGCGTGGAGATCCCCATCCGTCCCGCTGACGTGGCCATGCGGGCCGTAGCGGTACCCGAGGGCATCCACGAAGTGGTGTTCCGCTACTCACCCCTGTGGTGGTGGCTGGGACTGCCTCTCGCAGGACTCGGGGTGCTCATGGGCATGGCGTGGACCTTCCTGCGCCTTCCCCAGGGTCGGAGCATGGGCACGACCGCGACCCGGAGGCCGCCCCGACCGAGACCTGCTCATCCGCCTCCGCTCAGGACTCCGGTCCTGAGTGGCGCGCCCGACTCCTAGCCCGACCCATAGCCGCTACCCGGCCTCGGGGATGTGTCGGCGGAAGCTGCCCCGCGCCAGGACCCGGCGCTCGTCGGGGAGCAGGGCCAAGGCCCGCCAGTGGATCGTCTGGTCCGTTGGCGCCAGCTGCCACGCCCACTCCGGGACCTGGTAGCGTGGCTCGGCAAGCCGGGTGTCGTGCCAGAGCGTGGAGAACAACAGCGTGCGGAAATCGTCCTGGGACATCTCCACCTCGTAACCCTCGGCCTCGCCATGTCCACGCCAGGAGAGCACCGGCACGTCGACGAAGACCTGAGACCCCTGGACCTCGATGGGCGCCACGTCGCGCACCGGTCTGAGCGCCGGGGGCAGGGCCGGGCTTTGTTCCGGCACCTGTCTGCCCTGAAGCAGCTCCCGCACCTCCTCGGGTTCCTTCACCTCGCGAATGTGCTGGCAGCCCCGGCAACAGGGAACCGGCTGCTTCCGCACCAGACCGATGCGCATGCTGCGCTGCAAGACGCCGTTCCAGATCTCGTCCAGGCCACGGGTCAGGAGGTTGCCGAGGGCGGGCACCCCCGGAACACAACACGGCGCGGTGGAACCGTCGTGGGCGACGTAGAGCTTGTGCCAGAGGTAGTCGCAAGTCCAGATCGACGCCACCGAGGCTGCGTCGCGATGCGGTGTCCGAGCCCGGCGGTGAGCAGCGCGACGGACAGCTACCTTGCCGGCATCGGCTCCCTCGGGAATGCCCGTGGGCCAGCGCCGCCGCTTGTGGGTGTGGACTGCCTGTGCCGGCAACCGGGTCACCACGCCGTCCTGCAGCGAGGCGGCACGGAAGTACGGCGAAGCCAGCTCCTCGGTCTCCGCCACCGTCGAGATCAGGTGGTCCAGGGGCTGCACGCTGAATGGGATGCCGCGCGCTCGCGCCCGCTCCGCTGCCCTGTCGATGCACTCCCGCGCCAGATCCTGATGGTGGAACAGCGACTCCTCCTGTACCTCGGCAGTGCCGGGAAGGACGTGCGCGGCGTTCACGAAGTCCAGCCCCAGGTCACCGGCCAGGTCCACGAGGTCCGGCAGCTCGCGGATGTTCGGCTCCATCAGCGTGCAGGCGAAACCGATCTCCGGTCGTTGCTCCGCTGGTAGCGCGCTGGCCGCCGCCACCGCGCCCTTGACGTTGGCCAGCACGGTTTCCCATCGGGCACCGCGACGCAGCCGCTCGAAGGTCTCCTTGGTGGCACCATCGAAGGAGATGTTCAGTCTGCCCAGGGTCGGCAGGATCAGGCGGATCATCCTCTCGTTCAGGAGCGTGCCGTTGCTGTAGTACTCGGTGCGGACGCCGTACTCCCGGGCCTTCTCCAGTACCCGGTCCAGCCCCTTGGACATGAGCGGCTCGCCGGAGACGCTGGGCTGAAAGGTCTCGATGTGGGGAAACAGCAGGTCGGAGACGCGCTCGAAGGTCTCTGCCTCCATGTGCGGCCCCCGAACCGTGGTGCCGTCCTGGTACTGGATGCAGAAGTGGCACTTGAGATTGCAGAACATCGTGGTCTCGATGGCCGCAAACGTCGGCGGCGGCAGCCGGCCATCGAAGACGGTGTCAGGTGTTGCGCTGCTGGATGCTGGGATCTCGGCCACGGTGCAGGGTCAAGGGAAGCATACGCCAAGGCCACCGCTTGCAGCCTTGCCACGGTAGGTTCTGCGCTCTTCGCGGCGAGAAAGAGGCGGTGGGGAGGCCACCACCGCCAGAGGGGTCCCAACTGCCCACAGGGCAGTTTGTGCGCGCAGACGTCTGCGCGCACGCGTGAGGCAGCATGAGAACCCGAGAGTCAAGGCGTGACAACCCTCGCATGCGAGGACTGACGAGCGGAAACGAACAGCGTTCCGCTGCCTCCGATGGCGACGCGAGTACCGGCACGCGCCGGCCGGTGCGGACTACTGGACCACGCCCGCGCCGCCGTTGGAGAACGCCACGCCGAAGGCGTTGGCTCCCGGCCTTCCGGGCGAGTTCCAGAAGCGCAGTTTCCGTGGGATCTCCCGTATAGCGGCCTTCGCTGTATCTGGCATGAGTGCAGAACAGGGCGGTCTGCATAAGCAAATCGCCTTT
>QJVU01000176.1 GCA_003235605.1 Planctomycetota bacterium
ACGAGGTCGACGGCATACACATGGACTACATCCGGTTTCCGGGAGATGCTCCTGCGGATGCGCCCGCGGATACCCTGAGCCGCAGCCTGTTCCTCGAGGCGCGCGGGCCGGAACCGGGGAAGGACAAAGAGGCCTTCGCGAGGTGGAGACAGGAGTGCGTGACCCAGCTGGTGCGGGATGTGCGGAAGCAACTCGCCCGCCTTCATCGGCCGGTCGAACTGACCGTTGCGGTCATGGCCGACCCGGAGAAGATGGGCGCGAGGGTCCATCAGGACTGGGTGTCGTGGGCCCGTCACGGCACCATCGACGCCGTGTTTCCCATGGCCTACGGGGACGACGACGATCGCTTCCGCAAGCAGGTCGGCACGTGTGTCACGGCGGCCGGATCGGTTCCGGTGATCGCCGGGGTGGGGGCCTACCGGCATCAGGACCCGGGCAAGACCGTCGGCCAGATGGATGCGGCGATTGCCCTGGGGGCGCGAGGCATCGCCATCTACGGCTACAGCAAGTTCGTGGAGCGGGACTGGGCGAGAGCTGTTACCGCCTGGCATCCCCGGCGGTAGCGCCGGTTGGCGAAGCCGCGGCCCCGAATGCCCCGACTACAGCGCCGCCTGCTATCGGCCCATGAGCAGCCGCAGGTACTGCGTCGCGCTCGCACCGAATGCGTTGGCCTTCGCATCCCAAGGAAACACCTGGAGGTAGAGGCTGTGACCTCTGAGCTTGGGGTTGTCCGGCACCGGGAACAGTGAGCTGAAGGTGCCGAAATCGTCCGCCTTGCCGGTCAATAGCACGTCGACCGGCATGTAGAGCAGGCAGGAAGCCGTCCCCGGAAGCAGGAGCGGCGTCTTCATCCGCGAGGCACCGAGCACCAGGAAGTAGGGCGCCTGCGATGGTAGGCGGCT
This sequence comes from Planctomycetota bacterium, assembly GCA_003235605.1. The sequence goes on from QJVU01000176.1 coordinate 903, forward strand.
GCCGACGAGCTGCCACGCCGAGCCGATCGACGGCACGCCCTGGAATGTGAGCGCGGGGATCTTGCCCGAGCCCCCGGGGCACCCCCGGCCATACGAGTCGATCGCCGCCTCCTCGTAGCACAGTTTCATGTGCAGCGCCCCGCTGGTCTGACGTGTCCCGAGCTTGGGGGGCGTGGTCTTCCACCCCGTTGCGAATACACGTTCCCGATCAACCGTCCTCGATGAACCGTCCGAAACGCCGAGGATGTGGGCGCCGGTCACCAAGATGTCGACTACCAGGGGGCCCTTGTTGGGTTCGTAGAGGAACCGGCGCTGCAGACCAATCATGCGGAACGTGTCGTAGAGTACCGGCCAGTCGTGGTTCTCCACGTCGAGCACCGTGACTGGGTTGGCCAGGTTGGCGTCGAAGTCGGTGGACAGGGTCCCCGCGGTCCCGGCGAGGTAACTCAGCTGGACGCGGAGCGTATCGAAGTGCCGTTGACCCGTCGTCGCGGACTTGAAGGCGAGCGACGTGATCCAGCCGACGCCCGCACAGTTGACGCGGAACGCCCACTTCGTGTCGTCGAAAGGTCCCTTCCAGGTGGTTGATCCGGTGAGCGGACGGCGGAAGTACGGCCAGGTCGTACCCGTCGTCGCCTCGGGTCGCTCCATCGTGTCGCGCGCAGTGTAGTACACGTAGAAGGCGGTGTTTGCCGGAATCACGACCGGTGCTTTCAGCACGGCACGGTGCCAGCCGAGCTTGCTCGTCAACGCCATGATGCCGTAGTCCAGGCTCTTGCCGGGGAGGCCGGATTCCTCGAGGAGGATCGAAATCCCCAGGTTGTTCGCCGTGGTGATCGTGCTTCGGGTCAGCAGGTCGATGCTGAGAACGGTGCGCTGTCCGGCAGTGGGTGGGATCCGGTAGGCGTACAGGTCGACGCCATGGGTCTGGCCCGTCGTCGTGGTTGCCGAAGTGTTGTTGCCTGGACAGCTGCCACCCCCGATGTCGGTGGGCAGCAGCAGTTGCTGGTAGCGCTGGTTGCCAAGCGTTGCCACCTGCGCCAGCGTGCCGCCGAAGGGCGTCTGGCTGGTGCCGGTGCTCTTGGGGCCGGCGACTTCATAGCAGGCCTGGGCGGGAACCCGGCACGCGAGTACGAGGGAGGCCAATACAAGGGTCGCGAACGAGACGAGGCAGCGCATCCGGACAGGGTAGCAGATGGTGCCGCCCCGCGACAGCGGGCGCTAGGAGCTGAAGTTCGCTTTGCTGTTAACCGACGCTTGGATCAGCTGGCGCAGGACTCCGAGGTCGATGTCCTCGAGGCGCTTGATGTAGAGGCAGGCCTTTCCGGTCTTGTGCTTGCCGAGCTTCTTCAACAGGTTCGAGCGATCCTTGAAACCGTCCATGATGTAGACGGATATGTTCCCCTTGCGCGGCGAGAATCCGGTGAGAGGCCAGTCTCCCTCGCGACCGCTGGCGTACTTGTAGTGATACTGCCCGAAGCCGACGATGCTGCTGCCCCACATCGTCGCCTTGGCGCCGGTGACATCGCGCATGATCTTGGCAATGGTCTTGGCATCCTTGCGCTGCCGTTCGTCGATGATCGAGTTGAGGAAGGCGCTGACGCTTGCCTTGTTCTTCTGGGTCTTCAGCTCAGCCATGGTATGCGTGCAACGGACAGGTGTGTGTACAAATGAGAGGGGATTATCGCATGCGGACGTGCTTGCCCCCAGAGTCCTTCGCCAGCCACTCCAGCACGTCCAGATTCCCGCCCACCGCGATCGTGTGGATCTTGATGCCGCGGTGCCGATTCCAGGACTTCACGTGCTCGCGGATCCGGTGGGGATCGAGCTCCACACCTGACGTGGGCTCGCCGTCCGAGAGCACGTACAGCGTGTCCACGTCCGGGTCCTCGAAAGCCAGCTTCAGGGTGTCGTAGAGGTTCGTGGGACCGCCGGCACCAAGGCGGTCCACCCACTCGAGAGCTGCCGCCCGGGTGTGTTTGGACGAGGCCGCGATCCCGGACTTGAGCCAGCGGCCGATGCCGAGGCTGAAGGCATAGATGTTGAATAGGGAGTCCGGTTCGAGGCCCTTGATGGCCTTCGACAGCTCTTCCTTGGCGACCTCGATCCGCGAGGCCTGGCGCTTTCCGATGTAGCGGCCGTGCACCAGGTCGGACATCGAACCGGAAGTATCGATGATGAAGATGACGCGGTTCGAAATGATCTGGACTCCGAAGAACTCGTTCTTCGTGCGCGTGCGTTCCTTCAGCCGCTTCAGTTCGCGCTGCTTCTCGGCCTCGGCCAGATCCTCCTTCGAGATCACTTCGAACTTGTCGCCCTCGGCCTTCCACCAGTTCTGCCACTTCAGGATGCTGTCACCGAACGGCTGGCCGGTCAGGGACCACAGCGCATCCGCAACGAGCTTGGCCATGCGGCCCCTTTCCAGCGGCAGCTGGTGAACCAGCAAGCGGACCGAGTCCTTCTTCCGCATGACTTCCAGGGCGCGGATCGCGACCAGCCTGGTGGTCCAGTCCGAATGTCGCAGCGACTCGCTCAGGAGCGGAAGGCAGGCCCCGTCGCCGGTCCGGCCGACGACATCCAAGGCCGCGTTGCGCACGTCACGATCCTCGTGCTTGCAGAGCCCCTGAAGTCGGTCTTGCCACGCCTTCGAGCCGTTCTCGATCGAGGTGATGGCCTCGATCGCAACCGGCATGTCCTGGGGCGTCCGGGGACTGTCGAGCATCTTGTAGAGGGCCGGCAGAGCTTCTCGGTCCCGCCGTTGCGCGAGGACCTCGGCGGTCGCGCGCCGCACCTCGGGCGACTTGTCATCGAGTCCCTTGCGAACCCGCTTCAGGAACCTCGCATCGTTGATGTGTGCGGTGGCAAGCAGAGCAAAGACCTTCTCATGGGGTTTGCCGCGCCCCACGAGATTCATCACCTTCTTGTTGGCTGCTTCGTCGTTCATCTGGACGATCAGCCTGGCCATGCCCTGGCGCAGATCCTCCTGCGTGACGTCGCGCTTCTTCGCGAAGCTGACGAACGTCTTCACGATCCTCTCGCCCTCGAGATCCGCCAGGATCTTCGCGGCCTCGAGCCGCTCGGCTCCCGGGATGTCCACCCGCTTGAACAGCCACATTGCCATGTCGTGGACCTTGGGCGAGTTGCGTTCCCGCAGAGCGTCCAGGGCTGCCCATCGGATCTTCGGGTTGAACGCGCTCTTGACGGTGTCCACCAGATCGCTCTCGTCGGTGAGCTTAGCCAGGGCCGCGAACGCCAGCTCCCGGATCGGTTCGAACTCGAGCAGCTCGACGCCCCTCTTGTCCTTCTGGATCTCACGCCTCGGGTTCCAGACCTTGCGGTACCAGTCCACATCGTGCTTGGCGGCGCGCTTGACATGTTGCTCCAGGGCCATCAGGCGCACCTGGTCGGTGGCTTCGGAGTCCACGATCCTGGCCAGGTAGTGTTTGCCCAGGTGTGCGCACTTGCCGAGGGACTGGATGGCGGCTTCGCGAAGCTCGGAATCCCCGGCGCTAGTCGCCTCCGTGGCCAGCTTCTCGAGCGCCGGCTGCTCGGCGTGCTCGACACCGTCGAACACAGGCAACGCCCGGATGATCTCCCGGCGCATGTAGATGCTGCGCATGTCGTCGTAGACCGAGACCAGCGCTTCCATCGCGCGGCGCGAACGCTCCTTGGCGATGTCGCGGATCAGCTCCGGCTTGACGTCGTCCCGGCGGGTCTTGAGCTCCTTGATCCAACCGTCCAGAGGGTCTTGTGGGTGTACGGGGAGGCCGGTCAGGGAAAGACCGGTCAGGGAAAGACCGGTCAGGGAAAGACTCGTCAGCAGAAGGCCGGGGAAGAACATCCGACGAAAAGGAGTTCCGGACAGTGGGTCAAGCCCGGGGGCGTGCCAGGAAACACCTGGCGATCGTCGGACCCCGCCTCCGGCCTGTCAAGGCGAGGCCGTCTGCCAACTACTTCTTGGTGAGCCTGGGCAAGGTGTGCCGGAAACCCGAGTCGCTCACGACGGCGGTGCTGCCCTTGGGGTAGACGCTCGCCCGGTTCATCCTGAACGGTTTCGGAGGCACCACGACGTAGAACGCCGGCGTCAGGCTGAACATCCCGGTCTTGCTGTCGTCCCACGCGCCCTGGAACCAGACACTCACGTTGGCCATCGCCGCGTCGTAGTCCACGTAGTGGTTGAACCGGCCGCTGTACGCCTTGCCACTTCCGGCGGTGCCGGGAATGATCGCAACCATTGCCAGGACGTTCAGGTGCAGGTTGTTGCATCTGGCCAGCAGGTTGATG
>QJVU01000282.1 GCA_003235605.1 Planctomycetota bacterium
AGGTTTCAACGTCATGGTTGGCGAGAAGGCCGTCCTCCTGGTGCCCATGAGCAAGACTCCCGAGGGCTTCGGCGGACGCGGAGGCGGTCCGGGAGGACGCGGTGGCGGTCGGCGAGGGGGTCGCGGTGGTGATCAGCCGGACGCCAGGGACAAGGACGTCGCGCCCCAGGAGATCGAGGGTAGCGTGGAGTGGACAGCGGCCCAGGAGCAGTGCGACCACGTCCTCGTCAAGGCAGTGAAGGTCGTGAAGAAGGAGCTCCAGTTCGAGATCCATCTCGACGACCGCATCGGCAAGGTCAAGGTGGGAATGCCCTAGCGCGGGGGCCTGGCTCCGCGACGCCCCTCGCCAGCACCGCAGGCTGAAATCGGCCTGTTCCCTGTTGACAAGCCGGCCCAACTGTTCTATCTGTTGTAGAAAAGTTACCACGGTAGGCCTGCGCTGGGTCCAACCGTGCCACCGCCCATGTTGATCCGCATCGACGCCCAGTCCCCAGAGCCCATCTTCGAGCAGGTGGTCTACCAGGTGAAGGGGCTCGTGGCGCGCGGGGACCTGATCGAGGGGGACCGCCTGCCGTCGGTGCGCCAGTTGGCCAAGCAGATCGCCGTCAACCCCAACACCGTGGTGCGCGCCTACGAGACCCTGGAGCGCGACGGCCTGATCGTCAGGCGCCAGGGGGCTGGTTGCTTCGTCACCGCCAACGGCAGCACCCTCAAGGCCAGCGAAAGGTCCCGCCAGCTCAAGGAGCTCATGGGACGCACGGTCACCGAGGCCTTCCACCTGGGCTTCGAGCCTCAGGCAATCCGCAAGGCCCTCGAGGACGGTCTGGCCCGCGTGCGCTTCTCGAAACGGAGGCAGGATAGATGAACCCCATAGAGTTCCAAGATGTCTACCGCAGCTTCGGCAACCGCGACGTCCTCCGCGGCCTCTCCCTGGCGGTGCGGCCCGGCGAGATCTACGCCCTCCTGGGTCGCAACGGCAGCGGCAAGACCACCGCACTCCGCGTCCTCCTCGGGTTCTTGCGACCGATGGCGGGCCACGCCCAGATCCTCGGTATCCACAGCTCGGAGCTCACGCCCACGGACCGCGGTCGTATCGGCTACGTCTCGGAGGGCCACCGCCTCTACGGCAGCTTCAGGGTACGGGACGCGATCCAGTTCGAAGCCGGAACCCGCCCCACCTTCCGCAAGGACTACGCTAGCGAAGCGGCGAAACGCTGCGGCCTGCCCCCCAAACACCTGGTGATGCAGTTGTCCCGGGGTCAACGCGCCCAGCTGGCGTTGATCTTCGCCGTGGCAGGCCGGCCCGAGGTGATGATCTTCGACGATCCCGCCATGGGGCTCGATGTGGTCATGCGCCGCGAGTTCCTGGACGTCATGATCGACCTGTTGAGCGATCAGGGCATCAGCGTCCTGTTCTCGTCCCACATCCTCACCGACGTGGAGCGGATCGCCGACCGCGTGGGGATCCTCCACGACGGCAGGTTGATGGTGGATGCCTCGATGTCGGAGCTGAAGCGGCGCGTGCAAAAGCGCTTCTGGTGCGGCCCCAACGGAGCCACAAACAGTCCGCCGCCGGTCGACGGCCTCCTGAGATCTCAGCCTCGCAAACATGGCTGGGAGCTCACCCTCCTGGACCTCGACCAGGAACGAGAAGCACGGCTGGTTGCCGGCGGCTCCCGCCTCTCAGAGGCGACCATCCCCAGCCTCGAGGACCTGTTCCTGGACCTCACCGTCGGCACGACGCGCAGCATCCTGCCGCAACCGGAGGAAACCGAGTCATGATCAAGGAATTGCTGAAGAAGGATGCCGTGATCCTGGGCAGCCTGTTCGCCGCCGGCATCGTCGCGCACTTTGCCCTCTACGTGGATTGGGGATTCGAGCGCTTGTGGGTCTGGCCCGACCAGAGGCTCTTCTGGAACGCCTCCGCCCTGCACTACATCTTCGGGATCGCCCTCGGCCTGATGGTCACCCTGCGGGACGAGGTGACCCGCACCCAGGAGTTCCTCTGGCATCGACCGGTGAGCCGGAAGCTCGTCTTCGGGACCAGGACCCTGACCGGCATCGGGATCATGCTCTGTTGGCTGGTGCTCTCCCTCTGGGCGGAGTGGCTCATCGAGGGCTGGGGCAATCCGAACAAGCTCATTGCCGAGGGCAGCCGTGCCTGGACCTACCTTGCCTACGGCACCGTCACGTTCAGCAGCTTCGCCGCCGCCTGTTTTGCCGCCACCTGGCCAGGTCATTGGATTCTGCGGTTCACCCTCGGCGCAACGCCGGCAGTCTTGATCCTGGTGGCCTGCTTTGGTGAACCAATCCCCGCCCGTCCTCAGGACCACCCCACCGCCTTGGCGCTGAGCCAGTTCCTGGCATCGGTGCTGCTGCTCTACGCCGCCTGGCGCAACGAGGTGGCTGGCCGGGATCCGGATCACCCGATACCGGGGCCGGCTCTGAGGTGGTCGGTATCCATTGCCGCCCTTGCTGCGTGTGTCCTCTGGTCTTTGGGTGTGGCCGAAGTGCAGGGGGAGTACGGCAACTCCGCCAGGCGCTGGTACCCCGAGATCGCACGAAGCACCGATGGGAGCTACTACCTGCGCGGTCTGAACCCCGAGACCTGGCCCGATGTCTACGAGCACATGGTCTTCGACTCGCAACATCGCGTCGTGGGGCCCGCTCCCGAACTCGACGACGAGCAGCCACTGCCCTGGTCACCGCACCGCAGCCTGCGTGCCGGAACACTCGACCTGCACCCTCCCCTCTCCCGCGGCCTCATCGAGGTTGGCCGCACCAACTTCTACGTCCGGTGCTTCCTGGACCTCGACGACGGCCAGGCCTTCGTCGTCACGATCAGCGGACGCGGCCGTCCCGAGCACCAGCCATCGCGCCGGAGCCTGGGCAAGGGAACAGGAGGCAAGCGCTTCTCTCCCCGCGCCAGGGCCCTGGGCAACACCTGGGACCAGCTGGCCATGGTCTGGGACCAGGACGGCATCTGGGCCTACGATCTCAACAGCGCCGCCGACCACTTCCACCACGTGCCGCTCCCGGGAGGCGACCGGGTGGTGAACTGGGCGATGCAGTCCGAGGTCGAAGGAACCTGGACCACCCACCAGGACGACACGCGTCTGCTGGTCCTGGGGGAGAAGGCCACCTATGCCTGGACCGGCACCGAGTTCGTGCGAGCGGAACCCTCCCGGCTCCCCCTCTGGTCCCGCCCCAGGGTCGAGGCGGTTGTGGCTCGAATGGACCCGTTCACCTTCACCGCGGAGGTGCACGGGTCAGGGGGTCAAACCGTCTTCAACCACCACTACGCCCTCCACACCTGGCGGGAGAAGCTGCCGGCCACCGTCGTGTTTCTCGGCAGCCTGCTGCGCATGCCCGTGCTCCAGGTGCAGAGCTTCCTTGCCCCGCAAGGCCGTTTCTCGTTCCACCGCTCGGCGACCACGGATCCGTTGCTGGCAGGCCACCGCCGCTTCTGGTTGCTGGGTTCGAACCTGTTGCTGGCAGCCGTGCTCGTCGTCCTTGCCGTGGGTCGTCTCCGACGCCTCGGAGCACCCCGAGGCCGCGTCCTCTGCTGGTCCATGGCCGTTGCTGCCGGAGGCTTGCCACTGTTCCTCTACTGCCGTCTTGTGGAGACCGACCGGGCCTGGCGGCGGGTGGCGATACTGAAACCCGAGGAGCTCCCAAGTATGTGGATCCGGAGCGCATGACCGTTCCCACACCCTTCGGGACCGCGAGGCGGCTGCTATCCTGGCCCTGATGCTGCACGCTTGGCCCCGTCTGGTCGTCGTGACCGGCTTCGTACTCGCTGCTGACCTCCCCGCGCAGCGGGCTCCCAGGAACCTCGACTTCGAGGACGGCAAGGTGGACCAGGCGGCGCCAGGCTGGTTCGTCCCCACTCGCGACTGCAGGGCCCTGGTGGTGAAGCGCAAGGGTGGCAAGGGCCTCTGCCTGCAGCTCTCACGGCAGCAAGGCAACCCGCCGAACCGGTTCGGCAATGTCCTGCAGGCAGTCGATGCCACTCCCTACCGCGGCAAGACCATCCGCTTCTCCGCGGAGGCCCGGAGTGTGGGACAGGATGGCCGTGCCCAGCTGTGGCTGCGGGTGGACCGCCTCGGCGGCCGACTCGGCTTCTTCGAGAACATGGCAGACCGGCCGATCACGGATCCCCAGTGGAAGCGCTACGTGATCGTGGGGAAGGTGCACGACGATGCCACCAGCATCACCTTCGGCCTGATGCTCCTGGGCGGCCGTGGGTCGGCGTTCCTCGACGCGGTCGAGTTGGAGATCGTGGACGAGTCCACATTACCCAAGGTCGAGGGTCCCCGTCCCCTTGCCGCCCGGGGTCTCGAGAACGTGATCGTGTTCACGCGTCTGCTGGGCTATGTCCGCTACTTCCACCCCAGCGACCAAGTCGCGCAGGTGGACTGGGACCGGTTCACCATCGAGGGGATCCGCAAGGTGGAGCCGATGGCGGGTCCCGAGGAGCTGGCAGCCACGCTGGAGGAGCTGTTTGCGCCGGTGGCACCCGCCGTGCGGGTGGCCGTGGGCAAGGACCCGCCGCTGCCCGAAGCGCTGCGCAACGCACGCCACGATCTGCGGAATTCCCTTCCCGATGCCTTGAGCAAACGGCCCGATGCCAAGGACATCCTCCTGGTCAGCTGGCTCCATGAGGGTGTCCAGCCACTCGGCGGTCGGAGCGTCTACAGGAGCCGCATCGTGCAGGCGATCCCCGGAGACATCACCGCGCGCAAGTTCCCGTGGTTCGCGGGAGGCCGCGTCGACGCCATGACCTTGCCGAGTCCCGGGTTTCCGGTCTGGAGAACGCTGCCAGGCAACCTCCACTGCATGGTTCCCCTCTCCCTCTACAAGGACAAGCAGGGCACGTTGCCCCATGCTTCGGGCACGTTTCCAAGGAACGACGTGCAAGCAAGGCTCACGGCAGATGATCGGGCCACGCGCCTCGCGGCAGTGGCGCTGGGCTGGAACGTGTTCCAGCACTTCTACCCCTACTTCGACGTCGTCGAAGTGGACTGGGAGCAGGTCCTGCGCACCTCGCTCCAGGAGGCCGCCACGGACAAGGATCCCGCCGAGTTCCTGAGGACGCTGCGCCGCATGGTGGCCCGGCTCCAGGATGGTCACGGTTGCGTCACCCACGTCGCCGATCCGAATACCGGAACCCTGCCCGTGGAGTTCGCCTGGGCAGGGGAGCAGCTGGTCATCGAGCGCGTCGATGACCAGCGTGCACCCGATGTCCATCCCGGCGATCTTGTCGTGAACATGGCTGGCGACATGAAGAAGCTGATGGCGGAGCTTCGGCGCGAGATCTCCGCTGCCACGCCCCAGTTCCGCCGCTACCAACTCGCCCAGCGGCTTCGCCGAGGCCCTGCCGGCAAGCAGCTCGAGCTCGAGCTCGCGACTCCGGACGGCCGCAAGACCGTCGTGCTCTCCTACGCTGCCATGTTCCGACCGCTGCCCGAGAAGCGCCCGGACAAGATTGCGCAGATCAAGCCGGGCATCTGGTACGTGGATGTCTCCCGCATCGGGGACCAGGACTTCACCGGAGCACTCCACCACCTGGCGAAGGCCAGGGGCATTGTCTTCGACTTCCGCGGCTACCCAGCGAGGCTCAATCGCCTGGTGCTCTTCCGCCCCATCATCCAGAAGACCGTGAACAGCGCCGACTGGCTCGTCCCCACCCCGCGCTATCCCGATCGGGACCGGATGAAGTTCAAGGACCTCGGCCGTTGGTGGATCCGTCCGACCAAGCCGCACCTGGCGGCGAGGAAGGTCTTCCTCATCGATGGCCGGGCCATCAGCTATGCAGAGTCCTGCATGGGCATCGTGGAACACTACAAGCTGGGAGAGATCGTCGGCGAGGCCACTGCAGGCACCAACGGCAACATCAACTCGATCAGGCTGCCAGGCGGCTACCAGATGATCTGGACAGGCATGAAGGTCCTCAAGCAGGACGGTTCCCGGCACCATGGCGTCGGCATCCAGCCCACGATCAAGGTGGAGCGCACCGTGGCCGGAATCCGCGCGGGCCGGGACGAGTTCCTGGAGAAGGCCCTGGCGATCCTGCAAAACGGAAAGTAGCGATCGCCAGAGGGCAGCCGTACCATCCCCGCCCCCGCTCTCCGCCCGAATGGCCAGCCGACACAGAGGAGGACGCCCAAGACCCGCGACCCGGGCCCGCCGCCGGCGGTTCTGGTGGGCACACCTGGACTACGAGGAGTTGCTCGACCTGCGCATCTCCGACCTCGGGCTGCGCATCGAGGGCACCGCCCTGGAGCAGCGCATCCAGCGGCTCCATGACGAGCTGTCCCGCGCGGGGCTGCGGTTCCGACCCTATGTGTGGCTCTCCACCGACTGGTTCACGCCCGACGGTGTGACAGGATTCGCCGTTCCGTTCTTCCTTGCCCATCCCCGCCTTGTCCGCATAGAGCACCGGAAGATGTTCGAGGCGGAGGGGGGTAACAGCGACTGGTGCATGAAGCTACTGCGCCACGAAACCGGCCATGCCATCGACAACGCCTACCGCCTGCACTGGAAGCCGAGCTGGCGGAGGACCTTCGGCAAGTTCACCGAGTCCTACAAGAACCACTACAACCCCAGGACCCGCAGCAGGAAGTACGTCCTGCACCTGGACCACTGGTATTCCCACAGCCACCCGGCGGAGGACTTTGCGGAGACCTTTGCGGTCTGGCTGCAGCCCGGCTCCAGGTGGCGTAGAACGTATGCCGCCTGGCCGGCGCTGAAGAAGCTGGAATACGTGGACGAGCTGATGGCAGACATCGGTGACCAGCCGCCCAAGGTTCGCTCCCGCGAAAAGCCCGATTCCGCCTCCCGTTTGCGGATCACGTTGCGGGAGCACTACCGCCGTCAGGAAGACCGCTACGCCGGGGATCTGCCCAGCGTCTACGACCGTCAGCTGGCCAGGCTGTTCCCCAAGAGGGATGGCCCTGTCCATCGCAATGCTCAGCACCATGCCCATCGCGAAACGGCAGCGAGCTTCCTGCGGCGATCCCGCCACGAGCTTCGAGACCGCGTGGCCGCCACGACGGGTCACTATCGCTACGTGGTCGACCAGGCGCTGAAGATGATGATCGGCCGTTGCCGGGAGCTGGAGCTGCTCGTGACCAGGCCCAAACGCGAGACCCGTCTGGAAGCAACCATCCTGCTGACCATGATGACCATGGGCTTTCTCCACGGCCGCGGCCACGAGTACCGGAGATGATGACTCGATGAGACGCCTGCGCGTCCTCGTCCTGATGCACGCGGAATCGGTTCCTCCCGAGTCCATCGAGGGGATGACCGAGGAGGAGGTTCACCCTTTCCGCATGGAGCATGACGTGTTGCAGGCTCTTGCGACCCTGGGACACGAGGTGAAGGTGTTGCCCCTGGAGGAACAGCTGGCGCCGATCCGGGCGGCGATCGAGGCGTGGAAACCGCACATCGCCTTCAACCTCCTGATGAGCTTTCACAACATCGGCATCTACGATGCCCACGTGGTCAGCTACCTCGAGCTGTTGAAAACGCCCTACACCGGCGCCAACCCGAGGGGCATCCTGCTCTCCAGCGACAAGGGCCTGTCCAAGAAGATCCTCACCTATCACCGCGTTCGGGTGCCGGACTTCGTGGTGTTCAAGAAAGGCCGCTTTGCGAAGCGGCCGAAGAAGCTGAGCTTCCCGCTGATCGTGAAGTCGGACGCTGAGCATGCCTCCGAGGGGATCGCCCAGGCCTCGGTGGTTCACGATGACCAGAGCCTCAGGGAGCGCGTGGAGTTCGTCCATCGCAACGTGCACACCAACGCCATCGCCGAGGAGTACATCGATGGTCGCGAGCTCACCATTGGCGTCCTCGGCAACCACAGGCTGACCACGCTGCCCATCTGGGAGATGACCTTCGAGAGCCTGCCCAAGGGCAACGAGCCAATCGTTACGGCGAAGTTGAAGTCGGATCTGGATTACCAGCGGAAGGTGGGCCTCATGGCAGGCGCGGCGGAGAACCTGGAAGACGACAAGCGCGCCGAGATCCGACGCATCGCCCTGCGCGTCTACCGCGCCTTGAGCCTCTCGGGCTTTGCGCGCGTCGACCTGCGCCTGACACGCGACGGCCGGGTATTCGTGCTGGAGGCCAACCCCAACCCGGATCTCTGCACCGACGAGGACATCGCGCGGTCCGCGGCCGCGGCCGGCCTCGAGTATCCAGAGTTGATCCAACGGATCCTGAACCTGGGCCTTGCCTACGAGCCGCCCTGGAAGGGCACATAAGCCCTACAGGCAACGATGTCCGCGATATCCAACACCCTCCCCCGCGTCCGGCGTCATGGCGGCCTGCTCCTGGCGGCAGCCTGTTTTGGTGCCTACCTGCTGTTGGCCCGGGACGCAGGCTACGGCGACGGCCCCGGAGCGATCCTGGAGATCCACTCCGGCAACGCCTTCCGAGACCCCATCCACTACCTCTACATGCCCATGCTCCTGGGCATGGACAGGCTGCTCGCATGGCTCGGCATGTCCCTCTCCCTTTTCCAGGTCGGATACGTGACGAGCGCCCTGGGCACCGCCCTTGGCGTCGGACTCCTCCACGCCGCCACGCGCCGCCTGGCCGCTGGAGACGATCCCCTGCTGGTGGCAGCCCTCGTCGCTTGCTGTCCGGCAGTGGTGTTCTTCGCCACTGTGGTGGAATACCACGGTCCCTTTTTCGCGTTCTCTTCCCTCGCGACCTATGCCCTGGCCTGCCTGGTCCGGAAGCCCGGATGGCCCCGAGCAGTTCTCGTGGGCCTGGCCACGGCGCTCGCCTACCTGGCCCACGCCTCGGCCCACCTCCTGCCACTGTTCCTGGTGCTCTGCCTCCTGGCGCTGTGGGACCGCACGCCAGGCGGCCGGCGCAGCAGCCCGCTGCTGTTGTCAGCGATCCTCGTGACCACCCATGTGGCCGCGGTGGTTCTGGCCACGTTCGCCCTGAAGACCCTGGTGGGAGCCAGCGTGTCCTCGGACCGCGCCCTGGCCTGGGTCCAGGCCGAGGCCAGCCGCCCGTACGGGAACCGACTGCACCTGGTGGCGCCGACCTTCTGGTTCGAGATCCTCTGGCCCTACCTGCCGCTGTCGGTGACCTGGCTGTTCGGATTCCGCCCAGGCCATCGCTCCCTGGCCTGGGCGGCCGCGGTGGCCCTGGCGACCTACTTCCCGCCATGCATGATCCTGGTGCCCGGCTACAACGAGCACGGTGCCTATCAACTGCCCCTGGCGTGGCTGCTGGCGCTGATCACCGCGCGGTCCCTGCCACGACCGGTTGCCGTCACGGTTCTGGCATGCGCCGCGATGCTAGCGGTGACCCAGGTGCGCCTGGGCGATGATCCTGAGCCGGCTCGGAGCTACAGCCGTGGTGTCCTCCAGCTTGCACAGGGTGGACCGGTCTGCCTGGTCATCGGCAAGGACTTCGTGGACTACGAGGCCTGTGCCCTGCACCTCATGGGCAAGGTGGAGTGCCTCGACATTGCCCGGATCGGCGGCCAGGGTCCCGCCCAGGCCGACGAATCCCTGGCCATCCTGGATCGCGACCTGCAAGCTCGTCTCGACAAGGGCCAACAGGTGATCCTCTCCTCGGGCGCTTTCTCGACACTTGCCTCCCCCGCCGCCCAGAGTATCGGGGGTCCGCTGGTCCGAAAGCTGAAGGATCACCTGGAGACCCGTTATCACCTCGAGCAGGTATCCTCGGAGGGCTTCACGGGCTGGCGGGTGGAGCGCCGCTAGACACCGAGTATGATCACGGTGCCCCGCCCGATGTCTCGATGCGCGCCACTCGCCTGGTTCCAGTCCTGGTCGTTGCTTTCGCCGCCGGTTCGTGGGTCGGCGTGTTGTGGGCCACGGATGGCAACCACACCGGGAGCAGTCCCGGGAGTGCCAAGAGCACGAGCGCGGGCAGGCACACGGACAGGACCGACGACCCCTGCAGCGCAGCGTCCTCGCATCCCGCAAGCGACCGCGGTGCCACAACGACAGGAACCTGCAAGGGCAGCCTCGAGGAGCAGGTCGCCGCGCTGGAGCGTGCGCTGGCAAGGGAACGTTCCCGGAGCGCGGACCTGACCCGCCAACTGGACGAACTCCAGCGTGGCGCGAAAGGCGACGCAGACACCCTGGCCTTCCTGGACGAGCCGTGCCGTTGGCTCAGACGCCTGCTCCCGGTCCGCTTCGCTGGCCTGACCTGCGCCGAGCTGAAGACCACACGCGAACTGGACCTCTCGGAGTCGAACCTGGACATCCGCAACCTGGCCTACCTGGCCCGGCTGCCAGCCTTGCGCTGGTTGACCTTGCGGCGAACCCCCGTTGACGACGTCGGCCTCACGTTCCTGTTGCAGGTTCCCACCTTGGTGCGCCTGGGCCTCAGGGAAACCCAGGTCACCGACGCGGGCATGGCTACCCTCGGTGCCATGAAACAGCTGCAGCACCTGGACCTGAACATGCAGCCGATCACCGACCGGGGCCTCCAGGAACTGCGCTCCCTGCCGTCGCTCAAGCTCCTGCGCCTCAACTACACCCAGGTGACCGATGCGGGCATGGAGCACGTGGCAAGGCTGCAAGCGCTGCAGCGCCTCGACCTCTGGGGAACACGGGTCACCGACGAGGGGCTGGATCGGCTCTGGCACCTGCCGGCGCTCAGGCACCTGGAGCTGGGCGCGACTGCCGTGAGCAAGGACTGGGTGGAGCGCTTCCTGCGTGAGCACCCCAACTGCCAGGTCCGAAGCCGGTAGCCTCAACGCTCTTGCCAGTCCGCCGGGTAGCTCAGCGGGCCGTCTGGATCCCAGAACTCACGCCGCCAGAACGGGCAGTTGCTGAAGTCGCCATGCCGCTGCGGAATCGAGTCGTCGTCGACTCCGAAACCCTTGATCGCCATCTGTCTCCCGACGCTGTGGAACAGGTGCAACACCTGCATCAGGTTGAGCCACTTGCCAAAGCGGCGCTCCTGGGGATTGCTCGGGTGCGTGTACCAGTTGTCGATCCACTCCAACAGGCTCCCGCGGGGAACCAGGTCCTGGAAGTTGCGCTCGTCGATCTCCGCCATGGGGTGCAGCGTCAGCACGTGGAACCTGGCCTCCCGGTGTGCCTCTAGATAGGGCACGACCGACTGCACCACCTCGCCCACGGAACAGGCCGCCGCCATGTAGACGATGTGGGTGATCGGCAGCAGGCGCGGTTCGTCCCGTTCCTTCTCCTCGTGGACCAGGTACCGCAGCGTATCGTTGAGGATGATTGCGCCCATGCTGTGGCCCACCAGGGTGATCTCGTATTCACGGTCGCGGTGCCTGCGGACGTGATCGATGAGCTCCCGCAGGAACACCGCGACTGCCCCCCTCGGCTCGTTGAGCAGGTCCTCCTCCCGGATCTTGTAGCGCTTCAGGTTGAACTCCGCGTACTTGTGGAAGAGGTTCGATGCCCGGTGGAGCATCCCTTCCCATGCACCCTGGCCGATGCCGTCGAGGCCGATGGCGCTGATCACCATGTTCGGCGCCAGGGTCACCAGATAGGCCAGGAACCTCGCGCCCTGGGTCAGGATCCCCCGCTGGTAATCCCCCAGCTTCGCCTTGATCAGGCGCGGGTTGCTGCTTGCCTGCAGAGTGTCGTAGGCAGCGGCGGCAGAGTGCCAGGAGGGCAACAGGTCGAACCCAAAGGCCACGTTGAGTCCGAGGCCGGTGTCCGAGGCGATCTTGTGTGTCCAGCTTCGGGGCGTACGGGCGATTCCTGTGCTGATGTCGGAGACCAGGTAGAGCGGGGCCGTGATCCATCCCCAGACCTTCTGATGCCGGCCGTGGCGGAGCTGGAAGAGGTGCTCGCCGTAGCTCCGGAAGAACCCGGAGTCCCAGGTCACGAAGATCGGCACATGGCTGTCCTCCGAGCCCGGCCGCTCCCTGCACATGAGGGTGTAAACCCGGCTCGCGGTCTCCAGGGATGCACTGCCGGAGTTGAGGCCGCCGTGGACATACATCAGGATGCGTCGAACCGGGAGCTTCCTGCCGAGCGCCGCCTCCTGCCGGTCGAACTCCTTCTCCGCTTCGTTCAGTACGAATCGGCTGCGTTCCTCGTTCTCGACCTCCTTGATTCCACTCTCGGGATGATAGGTGTCCCCCTCCCCGTCGCATGCCAGGGCAAGGCGGTTCACCACCCCGTAGTCGATGTCGTAGCAGGAGCACAGGGCCAGCAGCGCGCCGACGAGCGACGCACGCGAGAACGACACGAGGGGCCAGCGACTGCTCATGGCCAGAGTCGAAACCAGGACCAGGTGCGGTTCAAGTTGGAGAACGGCATCCGGCCGCTTGTGCCACGGCCAGACGCGGCACCTCACTAGCCGTCACTCTTGTGCGTGTGCTTGTCCTCGGCCTCGGCGTCCCGGTCGGGCTGCAGGGGCAATGCCGGGCGTGGGTTCGCGACCATGCTCATCGCCGTCTTCCGTCCCAGGTCGGAACGGTAGACCATCTGCGTGGTGGAGCGGGAGCCATCGGCGTGCACGTACCAGTCGATGCCCTGGGTCCGGGTGACCCCGGTGATCGGACTGTACGGCGTCTCCGCCGGCCACAAGAGACGGACCTCGGTGGTGACGCCGTTCAGGGCCCGCACCTTCTTGCCGTTGGGCAACACCAGGACACCAATGCCGGCCGTCGCCTTCGCGGACCCGACATCATCGGCACGGGCGTCCAGAGAGCCCGACACCAGCGGAGCGACCGCAGCGGCCTCGCCGGGCAACGGCGCCGCCCCGGACGGAGCCGGCTTGCTGGCGGGGACCGGGTCACCGGCTGCGCCCCCTGGTGCGCGCTGGTCGAGAAGCGGCCTGACCAGCAACCAGGTGCCGGCCGCGAGGCACAGCACCGCGCAGAGGAGGCACAGTCGCTGCATCGGGTCCTCGGCTGGAGGCTAGAGGTTGGCAGCGTGGGCGTTGAACATCCGCAGGTCGAAGCGACTGGTGCCCACATCCACCACGGCCTGGAACGCCAGGTTGCCAAAGCCTTTCAGCGCTTTCAGGTTGCCCGGCGCGAACATCGCGGGCTTGAGCTCCAGGACACCGTTGGCATCGAGGGTCCCGCCGCCGACCATGAGCAGGGTGCCGGGGTTGATCCAGAGGTGGCCGTCCACCGGCAGGGGCGCCCCCCCGGTCAAGGCCGTAGACACGAACACCGCGGCGGTCTTGTTTGCCATCGCCGCGTCCCGCAGGCGGAAGGCCAGCCCATGGGTTTCGGCGTCGGGATAGGAGCCGCAGCTGCCGTAGAGCCCGTCGCCGCTGGCGGACTGCAGGACGCCGACCTGGAACGCACCGCGCTGGGTGAGCAGGCTGTAGTTCCACGTGCGCGGGTTGACCATGCGGGCCTCGCCGTTTGCATCCACCTGCCACGCATTGTTCGGCGCGTCGGCGCGCACCGGGTCGCCCGTCGCGCTCGAGGGATCGGTGTAGGCGCTGGCATGGACGGACTGGCCGTCGGCGGTCCACTTGGAGTTGGCCGCCAGCTCGACTCCCGCGAAGAAGGTGTGCTTGCCGGACACGGCGACCCCTTCAGCGCCCAGGTTGACGGTGACCGACCAGACCGCGGGCCCGGTGCCCGCACCGGTGGGGAGGTTGAGCACGCCGGTGCTGGCCAGCAGCCCGTTGGGCCCGGTGTCAGGCCCTCCGGTTCCGTTGTTGACGCGCCGGAAGACAATGCGGAATGCCTCGGAGGTTTGCTGGTCCTGGTCCTGGGTGATCACCCCGAACGCGTGGATCCTGCTGTCCTTCGGCAGCGAGCCGGTGTGCCCGATGCCGCGGAACTGCTCGGCAGGGTAGCCCTGGAGGACTTCGCCGGCGGCCGCAGCAAGGAAGCCGCGACTGGTGAACGAGGTCCGGTTCGTGTAGACGTGCAGAGCGTTGAGGGGCGGTTGCGCCGCCAGAGCGGCAGCGAGAAGTAGGAGCGTGCAGGGCACGAGCACGGGTGCATTGGGTCGCATGGGGTTCTCCTGGGTTGAGGCGAGAGACGCCGAACCTCGGCGCCAAGGCGTCTTCCAGTGTAGGTGTCTTGGCCGCAGGCGTGTTCACAAAACCCGGTAAGCGGCGGCACACACCTGGACGTTGCGCTCTTGCAACATACGGTCGACCGCGAGGATATGCCGCGCCGCTAGAACTGCTGCACGGCGACGGCAACGATCCAGATGCCCAGCGCCAGCAACGGAAGGTACACCACCAGGGACAGGAGCAGCATGGCTCCGAACGCGATGAAGTCCGAGGGCCTGCGGGTGTGTCCTTGTTTCGGAGCGGTGGGCAGCGTGTCTCGCAGCTCCCCAACGGTCCTGCCCAGAAGCTCGGCATTGCAATCGTGCTGACGAAACACGGAGCCCGAGCGCCGGCCGCGGACGAAACCGGCGAACACCACCCTGGGGAACAGGAGCAGGCCCAGCCAGATTCCCTGCAGGTTGATGACCCAGCCGAACCAGTAACGCCCCAGACCGGTGCCCAGCTCGAAGTCCTGGCCTCCGGTGACGAGCACGCGGCCCGAGACAACCTCTACTCTGCCTCGCCGAACGCGTTCGCCACCAAGCCCTGGTAGCCCTGCACCGCGGTGCGCTGCATGTAGAAGGACAATCCTCGCAGACCTCCGAGCTCTTCTCCCCCGCCGGCGCGTCCGGGGCCGCCGTGCACCGCCTGGGGCAGCACCGCTCCCGAGGACATCGCGTGACCGGCTACCTTGTCGCTGCCGATCCACACCCGACCGTGCCAGGGGGAGATGCCCTGCACCACCGTCTCGATCCACTGGCGGTCGTTGCTGTAGACCGAGGCCACGAGACAGCCCCGGGCGAGGTTGGCCAGCTCGATTGCCTCCTCGGCAGAACCCGAGTAGGGGATCACCGTGGCGACCGGGCCGAAGACCTCATCGCTGTGGATCTGGGCAGCGCGGGGGTCCTTTGCCACCAGCACCGTCGGGGCAACGAAGAAGCCCTTGTCCGCAACCGGGTCCGGGCCGCCGCAGGCGATCTCGACCACCGGCGCCAGCTTGCCGATGCCGGCGCGCACATCCTCGAACTGCTCCTGGCTGGCCAGGGGACCCATGCGGTGGTCCGGGTTGCTCGGGTCCCCCACCTTGATCTCGGCGAGACGCTCCTCGAGATCCGAGACCACGGCCTCGACCCGGTCCTTGGGTACCAGGATGCGGCGGGTGGCGGTGCACTTCTGCCCCGCTTTCTGGGTGATCTCCAGAACCGTGTTCTGCAGGAACAGGAAGTAGGCCTCGGCATCGCCATCCACGTCGGGGGCCAGGATCGCACCGTTCACCGAGTCCGCCTCGATGTTGATGCGCACGTTGTTCTCGAGGAGTGTCTTGTTGGACTTCAGCTTGCGGCCGGTCACCGAGGAACCCGTGAAGGCGAGACAATCCTGGGGACCCAGGTGGTCCAGGAGGTCGCCGGTGCTGCCGGCGATGAACTGGAAGGCGCCTTCGGGCAGGATGCCGCTGTCGACGAGGATCTTCGCCATGCGGAAGGCCAGCAGCGCACTGGGGGTGCCCGGCTTCTCGATCACCGGCACACCCGCCAGGATCGCGCAGGCCATCTTCTCCCCCATCCCCCAGCCCGGGAAATTGAAGGCGTTGATGTGCACCGCCACGCCGGTGCGCGGTGTCAGGATGTGCTGCCCCCACCAGCGCGGGGTCCTGCCCAACTGCACACCCTCGCCGTCGGGAAGCCGGTTGCCGTCGCCGAGGCCCTTGCCGAAGGCGGCGTAGGCGGCCAGCGTGCCCGTAGCACCATCGATGTCGAACTTGGCGTCGCCGCGGGTGTTGCCGCCGTTCTCGGTGGCGATCTGGATCAACTCGTCCCGGTGCTCGTGCAGGGCGGCGGAGAGAGCCTTCAGCAGGCTGGCACGCTTCCGGAAGCCCAGTTCGCGAAGCGCCGGGCTGCCCACATCGCGGCCATGGGTCACCACCGCGGCGAAGTCGATGCCGTCGGCATTGCACTGGGCCAGGACCTCGCCCGTGGCCGGGTTGTGGAGGGGACGGGGCTTGCCGGTGCCTTGGTGCCACCTGCCGCAGACATAGCTCTCCAGGGTGATCATCCGATCACCGTAACCGATGCGCCGGGCCGCCGGCTATGGTCTTGGGCGATGGCCATGGCCAAGACCATGCAGCGGCTGCTTCGCGACGTGCGCGCCTGCCGCGTCTGCGAGAAGCACCTGCCCCTGGGTCCCAAGCCCGTGCTCCGCGCCCACCAGGATGCCCGCATCCTGATCGTCGGCCAGGCACCGGGCACCCGCGTGCATGCCACCGGCATCCCCTGGAACGATCCCAGCGGCGACCGCCTCCGCCAGTGGCTGGACGTGGATCGGGAGACCTTCTACGACGAGCGCCGCATCGCCATCATCCCGATGGGCTTCTGCTATCCGGGGCGCGGGCGCTCCGGGGACCTACCTCCCCGGCCCGAGTGCGCCTCCCTCTGGCACGGTCCCTTGCTGGATCAGATCAGGGGCCTCAAGCTGAAGCTGCTCGTGGGCCAGTACGCCCAGGCCTACTACCTGGGCAGGCGGCGCAAGGCGACCCTGGCCGCCACCGTTCAGGCCTGTCGCGAGTACCTTCCGGAGCATCTCCCCTTGCCCCATCCGAGCCCCCGCAACATCCTCTGGCTGAAGCGCAACCCCTGGTTCGAGGGAGAGGTCGTGCCGATGCTGCGGGACCTGGTGGCGCCGCTGTTGTGAAACCCACGGTCACAGTCCTGTCGTTCCTCGTGCTGTCCGTCCTTCTGGTTGCGGGAACAGTCGCGCAG
>QJVU01000749.1 GCA_003235605.1 Planctomycetota bacterium
GACCACCACGATCGGCAGGCAACGCTGCAGCGGGAGCGCCAACTCAACCAGCGCCTGGCCGGCGAGCTGAACGAGGCCCAGCGTCTGCTCCAGGAAGCCCAGTCCCGCGTCGAGGCCCTGAACCAGGAGCTGCAGAAACGACTCACCACCCGCATCGCCAACTACCTGAGGGCGCTGCGGCAATCCAGCTAACGCCAGCACCCTACAGCGCGTGCTCCCGCCTGTGGATCTCCCGTCGCAAGCCCATGGCCGCGCCCATGAGTCCCGCCAAGAACATCCCGAGCGCGCTGTTGAAGAACCAGGGCACATCGAAGCGGCTGCTCCAGAACCCGCCGACCAGGACCGCGACCAGCAGCGCGGCCATGGCCACGACACCCGAGGTCAGGCGTCCCGTGCCCAGGCGCCACCAGAGCCAACCGGTCACCAGGCCACCGAGCACCGCCGTCAATACCAGGGGCCACGAGGTGCCGATCATCATCGACGCTGGCAAGGCACACGCGAATACACCCTCGAACAGGCAACGTTTGCGCAGCGCCAGGTTGCGGGCGTGCCAGGGGTCGAAACGCACGCGGTCGCCCCGCCAGATCTCGCGGGTCCGCTCCTGGACGTCCTGCGGCAGGCGCTGGAACCAGTCCTCGTCCTCGCGCGGATCCTTGGTGATGTCCCGGTGCCCCGCGATGATCTCCTCGGGTGTCCTCATCGGCGCCATCCACGCCCGTCTATCGACCGCGGGAGCCGCGGCGCCGGCTTTTTTTAGGACGGCTGGCGACGCGTCGATGAATAGCATCACCCGAGCTGTGCGGTGAACGAGCCCCTATTCCTGATTCCAATCCTGGTCGCCATCGGCGTCGGAGCCCAGTGGCTGGCCGCCCACTTCCGGTTCCCGGCCATCTTGCTGCTCCTGGCCGCCGGCCTGTCGCTGGGCATGGTGAACAAGGACCTGCAGGACCTCCTCATCACCCAACAGAACACCGAGCACAGCTGGCTCCGGGCATTCATCACCCTGGCGGTTTCGATCGTGCTGTTCGAGGGCGGCATGAGCCTGAACCTGATGGAGGCGCGGCACGTGGGGTCCAGTCTCCGGCGGCTGATCGTGTCGGGCCTGCTCGTGGGTTTCACCCTGGTGGCCCTCTGCGCACACTTCGCGGCGGGGATCCCCTGGGCAGACTCCTGCACCCTGGGCGCGATCCTGGTGGTCACCGGCCCCACCGTCATCATCCCCATGCTGCGCGGCGCCCGCATCGCCTTGCGACCTGCCGCCCTGCTGAAGTGGGAGGGCATCGTCAACGACCCCTTGGGGGCCCTGCTGGCCATCTTCGTCGTCAACGTCGCCCAGATCTCGGCCCAGACCGGCTCCGGCTACCTGGAGCTCACGTTGACTTTCCTCGGCACCTCGCTGCTCGCCGGCGCCATCGGCGCAGTGGTCGGCTACCTGCTTGCCAAGGCGCTGAACGCCGGCGCCATCGCCGAGCACGTCAAGACCGCGGTGATCCTGGCCGCAGTCCTGGTGGTCTCCGCAGGCTGCGCGACCGTGGCCCATTCGGAGTCCGGCCTGCTGGCGGTCACCGTCATGGGGGTGGTGCTGGGCAACACCGACAACCACAGCATCGAGGACATCCGCCGGTTCAAGGAGCAGGTCAGCACGGTTCTGGTCTCGGTCCTGTTCCTGGTGCTGTCCGCCCAGTTGAAGCCAATGGACCTCAAGGCGCTGGTGGGCCTGCAGCTCGTGCTCATCGCCTTGATCCTGTTCGTGGTCCGGCCGGTGGTGGCCCTGGCTGCCACACTCGGCTCGGACCTGCCCTGGCGGGAGCGGGTGATCGTGGGCTGGATCGCCCCGCGGGGTGTCGTGGCAGCCGCCGTGGCCGGCGCCCTGGCTCCCGACCTGATGCCCATCGTCTTCGGCGTGGTCCTCGCAACGGTGGTGCTCCACGGTCTCTCGCTCCGTCCCCTGGCCCGGGCCCTGGGCCTCGCCGCGCGTGGCGGCGCCGGGATCCTGATCGTGGGCGCGTCCTTGTGGGGCGTGTCCCTCGCCCAGGCCCTGGCCCGGGCCGGCGCCAACGTGGTGCTCGCGGACACCCGCTTCCGCCGGGTGTCACGGGCGCGGATGGAGGGTCTCGAGGTCCACCACGGCGACGTGCTGGCGGAAGAGGCCGCCATGGAGCTGCCCATGGAGCAGGTCTCCTTGGTGCTGGCCGCCGCCGACGACGACTCCTACAACGCCCTGGTCTGCCTGCGCTTCGCCCCCGAGCTCGGCCGCGAGGCGGTGCTGCAGCTCACCCCCGGCACCCAGGAGAAGAAGAGCGAGGAGGTGAAGTCCCACATGATGGGGCGCAACCCCTGGGGGGAGGAAGTGAGCTACCGCAACATCACCTCGCGGTTCTGGCGTGGCGGCAACTTCAAGTCCACCCAGATCACCCCGGAGTTCACCTGGGAAGACCTGAGGGAGAAGGCGCGGGAGGGGCTGTTCATGTTCTACCTCCACCAGGGTCGGCTGCAGATCCTGGCCGGGGACACCGTGCCCCCCACGGGGGCCAGGGTCATCTACCTGGCGTAGGGGATTCGCGATCGGCCGCCCAGTCCCGAGCAGCAAGGGGTAGCCGCACGCGCCCCCGGCAGACGACCCATGGACAAAGAACGCGGCGGCCGCCGACGATACCGAGCCCCTAGCCACCGCATAGGGCGCCCGCCCCTCCATCCAACACCCATTCACACCATGAAACGCCTACATCTGGCGAGCCTCGCGCTCATCCTTGCCGCTTCCGCGGCTGCCCAGACCTTCACCAGCCCGGCCGGTCTCCTCAGCACCGAAGGCATCGGCCCCCAGGGTTGGAACATCGGCTACTCGTACCTCTACTTCGGCACGTACGCGTCGGAGCGGTTCATGTATGCGGACGGCATCCACAAGGGCCAGGGGCTGAAGATCATCCGCTCAGTGGGCTACCGCCTGGACTTCCAGAGCCACTCGACGACGACGGCCACCGGCCGTTCCTGGACCAACGTCACCCTGAGAATGTCCGACTGTGACTTCGCCAAGCTCTCCACCACCTGGGCAGCCAACCCCACGAGCACCCCGACCCTGGTGTTCAACGCTGCGGTCTCCTGGCCCAGCCAGTCCGGCAACCCCGGCACCACGGCACCGGCCCCGTGGGACGCCAAGCTCGCGTTCCCGTTCAGCGGCGTGTGGGTCTACACCGCCAACCAGGACATCCTCCATGACTATGTCTTCTCCGGCGGCAGCATGTCCAATACCGCCACCTGGGGCGGTTCCACGGCGTACTCCTACTACCTGGACGGCAACCTGATCGTGACCAGCATGGTGACCGGTCGCAACCTGATGCCAACCTCGTCCACCTGCAACGACTCGGCAATCACCAGCACCAGTCCGGCCGACGCCAATGTCCAGTACGCCCAGTACTCGAAAGCCTACAACGGCACCAACGCCAGCATCTGGCAGGACCAGGTCGTGATCCAGATCTGGAGCGAGCGCACGGCCCCCACCGCGCCGGTGGTCCAGGCGGTGGGCATCGGCGCCCTGAACAACGGCGTGGGGGTGCCGCTGCCCGGCAGCTGCCACAACCTCATCATCGATCCCAACCTGGTGGCCGTCTACCTCACGCGGACGACGGACACCAACGGCAACGTGGCTTTCCCGGGCACCCAGATCGTGGCCGGCCAACGGAGCGTGGTCAACGCAATCCCGGGCCTCGCGGTCTGGACCCAGGCCGCCTGGGTCGACTCCTCCACCAAGCTGTTCACGCTCACCCGGGCATCCCGCACCCAGAACCCCAACCTCGGCATGACCGACGTTCTGCCGCGGAAGAAGGTCGCCTACAACTGGAACGCCGCCACCGCTACCAACCTCGGCTTCACGGACACCTGGCCCGCGCTGCCGATCATCCGCTACAACTGATCCCCGGCCCCGGCAACTGTTGGGGCTACTCGATCACCACCGGGATGTCCGTCGGGAACGATTGGTATCGGGAGCCGGCGGGCATCTCCACGCGGACGACCGCCTTGCCCTTGGATGCATCTTCCGGGACCCGGACCGGGCCGTGGTAGAGCATGCCTCAACAGCGTTCCATCAGCTTGGCGCGGTAGCTCTGCTGCTTGCCGGCGGTATCGGTGTAGACCAGCGTCGCCTGGACGTGCTCACTTTCCTCCAGGAACCTCTGGTCGACGCAGAGGAAGGTACCCACGCGGTCACCGCGGTTCCCCATGAACACCTTGAAGTCGTTCTTTTGCCCCCGTTTCAGCGTGTCGCACATCCAGT
Organism: Planctomycetota bacterium; assembly: GCA_003235605.1. Next base: position 4,271 of record QJVU01000749.1, read on the forward strand.
GCTGGAACTGGAACGGCCGGTCGTACCCGGGCACCAGGATCGGCGCCTGCCGCGGCGACTCCGCGAAGTGCTGGTAGGTCTCGTGCTCGGGACCGAACACCCCCATCGTCACCTTGTCGCCGCGCCACTTCACCTTGATGCGCACCGAGTCCGCCGCCGAGGTGACCTTGAACTCCTTGTGTACAGCACCTGACGCCGGATCGCGGAAGTCGCCAACCTCGAAGCACGTGGCCTTCTTCCCCGCGTACGTGCTCTCCTTGGCGGCGACGATGCGCTCGTCCTCGGCGGTGAGGTCACCGTCGGCGTTCCGGTCCAGGTAGAGAACGTCGTATTGCTCGCTCTCCGCCTTGGTCTTGTCCAGCACCGCCCAGACGCGGTGCTGGCCGTTGAGGCCAAACAGCAGGAGACCGTAGAGGGGCCTCTGGGCACTCAGCTTCGGCAGCTTGCCGATCGTCCGGTCCACCTTGGCGAAGTCGATCAGGCGGGCGACTTCCTTCTTCTTGGCAGCCGGAGCCGGCTTCGCGTCCTGGGCCCATAGGCCGCAGGCAAGGACGGTTAGCGCCAGAGGGATCCGATTGCGACAGCCCATGGTCTTCCTCCTACGGTTCGGGGATGGACGCGAGGAGACGCAGTATCTCCAGCGCAGGCTACCCTCGCAACTCGGCCCCCACCGCGGCGCAGGACGCCCGGACCTTTTCCAGGTACTTCTCCTCGTCCTTGGCGGTCAAGGTCCGGTCCTCGGCACCCAACGTGACGGTGAAGTTCAAGCTCTTCTTGTCGGCGGGCAGGCCATCTCCGCGGTAGACCTCGAACAGCTCCACCCTGCGTACCAGCTTGGGATTGGTCTCCACGAGGAACCTCTCCAGGTCGCCGACC
>QJVU01000525.1 GCA_003235605.1 Planctomycetota bacterium
GTGATCGGCGACTAGAGGGCGCAGGCGTCAACATCGCGTGGCGTGGGGAGGCGGCCGTGCAAGGTGCACGGCCGCCTTGCATGTACCGCTCGCGTGTGCGCGTCCTGGAATACGCAGAAGGACCTACCTGCCCCGGGTGGATGCCCGTACCGGCAAGGGGCCGGTTTCGCGGTACCATGGCCGCCATGTGCGCAACACGCCGTACCCACACGCTCCTCGCCGCCCTGCTGACAACGACGTTCGTCGCCGCGCAGGCCCCTTCCCCCGCCGCCGGCCATGTCGTGGGGTGGGCGTGGAACAACACCCCTGCCACGGTCTGCAGCAGCGTCTACACCCAGGACGTCGACAACAGCTGTCAGAAGGCCGTGCCCAACGGCAACAGCCTGTGTTCCCAGAAGGGCACCGGCGGCGGGGGCACTGCCTACGACCCGCGGCTGCAGGCGGCATGGGTGTCCAACGGCCTGGACATCGGGCTGCACGACCTGAACACCAACAAACTCGTCTGCACCTTCAGCGCCAACCTCGCCGCCAGCGGCAACGTGGTCTCCGGCCTGGCACTCTCGGACACCCGCCGGGAGTTGTTCCAACTGGAGATCGCACAGGGCGTGCTGGTGCTCAGCTCCTACGACGTCAGCACCCCGTGCAAACCGGCGCACAACAACAACGCGTGCAAGGTCCAGAACACCGGCACCAGCGCCACTGCGATGGGGCTTGCCTACGACGAGGCCCGGGACCTGCTCTACTACGTCACGTCGATCTCCGGGTTTGCCGCCTGGATCAACACGATCCACGTGGTCGCGCGCGGCAACCCCTGCACCGACCTCAGCAGCTTCGCGGTCAACTTCTGTGGGACCCGGCCCGGCAGCCCGCTGACCGGCCTCGGCTACGACGTCTGTAGCCAGCATCTCTATGCCACCGATGGGCAGGGGATCCGTGTGCTCCTGCTGAGCGATCCGGCCAAGGGTGTTTTCAAGGACCTCACCGGCACCGGCTCCTGCTGCCAGTTCACCGGCCTCGGCGTTTGGATGGGCCTCGACTTCGTCCCGCGCTGGAGCCGCACGGTCGTCGGCAAGAGCTGCGTGGATTCGGCCTGTGGAAACTGCACCAGCATGCAGCTGGGTCTCGTCGGCGGCGACGCGGGCCTCGGCAACCGGGACTTCGGCATCCGCCTGACCGGCGCCCCGGTGGGGATCGCCCAGTTCTACCTGGGCTTGGGCAACTGCACGTCGGGGGTGCAGTTCGCCGGCCTCTGCGGCCCGATCCACACCTCCCTGACGCCGCCCTGGCCGCTGCTCGTGGCCCAGTATCCGACGGTTGGCTTGCCGTGCGCAGGCACGGTCACGGTCGTCACCGGCGTGCCCCCGGACCCCGCTCTCTGCAAGGTGACGGCTTGCACACAGTGGTTCGTGGTCTGCGCAACGTCGGGGCTCTGGTCCGGGCTCACCAACGCGGTCGAGTTCACGATCGGGGGGTAGCGGGCTATCGTGATGGCGTGACCGAGCCGGACCAGAACCAGAAAAACCCGGAAACCGTGCGCGAGATGGGAGCACGGTACCAGCGGGCGCTGGCAGAAGCGTCCCGCTACTTCATGGGTACGGCAGACGTGCAGAAGGCCGCCGGGCGCATCGCCAGCAAGCTGGCGGAGCTCGGTATCCCCTACGCGATCGCCGGCGGGCTCGCGGTCTCGGCACATGGTCACGTGCGCGTCACCCAGGACGTCGACGTGCTGCTCACACGGGAGGGTCTTCGCCGCTTCAAGGGGCGATGCCTCGGCCAGGGCTGGGTGGAGCGGTTTCCCGGTGGCAAGGGGGTACGCGACACCCAGCACAACGTGCGTGTGGACTTCCTCCTCACCGGGGACTACCCGGGAGACGGCGCGCCCAAGCCGGTCCGGTTTCCCGACCCGGAGCATGTGGCACAGCAGGTTGGGGGGCAATCCGTGGTGGCGCTGCCGACCCTGATCGAGCTCAAGCTGGCAAGCGGTCTGACAGCCCCCGAACGCCCCAGGGACTTCGACGACGTCATCCAGCTGATCCGGGCCAACCACCTGCCCCAGGACTACGCCGGTGATCTCTCGGAGTATGTGCGCCACAAGTATCAGGAGCTCTGGGAGCTCGCACAGATCCGGCGGGAGCAGGACTACTAGGCGCTTCCGTGCTATGTATGCGGGGCATGAACGCTCCCCACCTCGGTTTCTCGATCCTCGCCGGCGCGTGCGGGCTGTTCGCCCTCGACTTCCCGGCGGCCCTGCCGGCCCAGGATGCCCAAGCCCAGGATGCAGCCACGATCAAGCGCGCGCGACTCAAGGACAACGCCGCGGACTTCTGGATCTACGACGACATCGACGCGGGGTATTCCCGGGCTGCGGAGTCCGGAAAGCCCCTGCTGGTGTCGTTCCGGTGCGTGCCTTGACACGCCTGTGCCTCCCTGGACGGCCAGGTGGCCGTCCCCGCCGACGAGGAGCTCAAGGCCCTGCTGGACCAGTTCGTGTGTGTCCGCATCGTGCAGATGTGGGGCACGGACCTGAGCCGGTTCGAGTTTGACGGTGGCCTTACCTGGGCTGTCTTCTTCCTCAACCACGACGGCACGATCTACGGTCGCTACGGCAGCCGCTCGGGCCGGGGCCAGGCTTCGGAGCGCGAGATCTCGGTCGCGGGTTTCAAGAAGTCCCTCGAGGGCGCCATTGCCCTGCACCGCCGCTATGGCAGGGACAAGGCGGCCGTGGCCAAGGAGCTGGCCGGGAAGGTCGCCGCCAGTCGACCCGTGTGGCAGCGGCCTGAGGAGATCCCAACGCTCAAGAACGATCGCCGGCTGAACCGGCCCTTCGTCGGTCAGGCCGGCCGCCACGGTGGCTGCATCCACTGCCACATGGTCGCCAGCAACGAGCTCAAGTCGCTGCGGGAAGCCGGCAGACCCATCCCTGACCGCAAGCTCTTCCCCTACCCGATGCCCGACGATCTGGGCTTCCGCATGGATCCCGCGGAAATGGCAACGGTCCAGCGGGTCTGGCCGCACTCGATTGCCGCCAAGGCCGGTCTCGAGGTGGGGGATCGGATCCTGCGCCTTCAGGGCCAGCCGATCCTCTCCAGCGCCGACATCCAGTGGGTGCTCCACAACGCCGGCGACCAGGACCGTCTGTTGGCGGAGATCTCCAGGGGCGGCGACAGCCCAAGGGACCACCATGGGGACAACACCACGAGGAACAACCCGAGGAAGGTCCTGAGGCTGGAGCTGGAGCTGGCCAAGGGCTGGCGGCTGAGGCTCTCGGACTGGCGCTTCATCAACGCTGGCCTGCTTCGGCAGACACTGGGTTTCAACGTCACCGAGATGCCCGGGAAGCGGGCCCAGCGCCTGGGGCTCGGGGGCAAGCTGGCCTTGCTCGTGGACCGCACCGACAGGGGGCTGCGTCGCAACACCGGACTCGGCAACAAGGACCTGATCGTCGCCATCGACGGCAAGCGGGAGCCCATGACGGTAGGGACATTTGCCGCCTATGTGCTCCACAACAAACCGAAGGGCAGCAAGCTGAAGGTCACGATCATGGAGATCGTGGACCGTTATCCGCGACCCGAGATCGACATCGACGTGCCCGTGCGGTGAACCGCCGCGATGAGCTGGGCGGTGACGGGCTGCGATCAACCGGGCGGTGGTCGCCGCAGCACCACCGCCTCCTTGACACCCAGGTCCTGCTCCAGGGCGTTGCCCAGCTCTTCGGCGAAGCGCAGGGCGTCGTCGTGGAAGATCACGATCTCGCCGCTGATGGTGGCGAAGCTCTCGATGCGGGCGAGCGGCGTTGCTGGTCCGCTCCTGCCGCTGGAGCGGTAGACGGTGTAGGTCTTCCGGGTCCAGCCGGTGACATCCAGCCAGAAACCGTACTTGTCCACCAACTCGTGGATCAGCGCGTCGAACCGGGTGTCATCAGAGGATCCCTGGATCTTGACCATGGGGCCTTCGAGATGTAGCAGGCGACACGTCTGCAGGCCAGAATGACGTGATGTTGTTGGTGGCTGCCTGTCTAGCAGTGGTGGTCCAGCAGCCCGGCCTCGACCGGCAGCAGAACTGGCCCCAGTGGCGCGGGCCTCTGGGCACCGGTGTTGCCCCGGACGCGGACCCGCCCACGGCCTGGAGCGAGATCGACGGCGAGACCCGCAACATCCGCTTCAAGGTCGAGGTGCCGGGCAGTGGTCACGGCACTCCGATCATCTGGGGCAGCCGCATCTTCCTCACCACCGCCATCCCCTTCGGCGAGTCCGGGGGGCCGGTGCCCGACAATGCGCCCGGTGCCCACGACAACGCGCGGGTGACCCAACGCCACGAGTTCGCGGTGCTGTGCATGGATCGCGACGACGGCAGGGTCCTGTGGCGCCGGACGCTGCGCAAGCAGCTGCCCCATGCCGTGTACCACAAGAGTGGCACCCTTGCATCGGCCTCTCCGGTCACCGACGGGCGCCACTTGTTCGCGTTCTTCGGCTCCTACGGTCTCTATTGCCTGGACCTGGATGGCGAGCGCCTCTGGGAGAAGGACCTCGGGGACATGCAGGTCAAGCATGGCCACGGGGAGGGCAGCTCGCCGGTCCTCCACGGCGACACCCTGGTAGTGAACTGGGACCACGAGGGTCAGTCGTTCCTGGTGGCCTTCGACAAGAACTCGGGCAGGGAGCGCTGGCGAGCCGACCGGGACGAGGTCACCTCCTGGTCGACGCCGATCGTGATGGCTGCCGACGGTGGACACCAGGTGGTGGTCAGCGGCACGAACCGAATGCGCGGCTACGACCTGACCACCGGTGAGGTCGTCTGGGAATGCGCCGGCCTGTCCCACAACATCGTCGCGTCGCCGGTGGGCGCGGACGGGATGGTCTACGCGGGCAGCAGCTACGAGAAGCGTCGGATGCTCGCCATTCGCCTGGCCGGCGCCAAGGGGGACATCACCGACACCGACTACGTGGTGTGGCGCCGCCAGCGTCGGACCCCGTACGTGCCCTCACCGCTGCTGTATGGGAACTGGCTCTACTTCCTCACCCACTACCAGGGCTTTCTGTCCTGTGTGGAGGCAAAGCCTGGCCAGGAGCCCTCCAGTCTGCTGCGGCTGGAGGGTATGCGCGAGATCTATGCCTCGCCGGTGGGGGCGGGTGGCCGTGTCTACGTC
>QJVU01000721.1 GCA_003235605.1 Planctomycetota bacterium
CCCAGGTATCCCCGGGCGAGCACGACGAAGGCGACACCTCGGCGTGGATCCCCGCGGCCGACGCCCAGGAACAGCTCCAGCCAACGAATCGCTTCTTCGAGACGCGCCGTGCGCTCGGATCCCGCCGGGAGTTCCCGGGCCATGCCCTCTGCACCGATCCCTCGAAGGAAACCGTAGTCCAGCCATTGTTCATGAGTCCAGTCCGCGGCGGGGTGGGCGGTCACCGCGGTATCCAGCACCCGCATGATTTCGTTCGGACGGTTGCGACGTCGCTCAGCCTCGGCGACGAGAAGATGGATGTCGGTCGTCTCCGGCGCATTGGCGAATCGGATGAGGTTGTCCTCGAGGAACCGGATGCTCTCGTCGTATCGCGGCGAGCCGTCCCGATTCCTGGCCTGCAGCAGGATCCTGCCGACCAGCACGCTGGCTTGCGCGGTCGTGCTCAGGCTGGGGTGCTGCCGGGTCAGCTCCCTCGCCCATTTCTCGGCCTGCTCCAGGTGACCCAGCTCGAAGGCTGCCTGGGCCATGCGGAGCAGAGCCGGCGCCCAGTGCTTGGTGTTCGCGCTACCCAGCTCGTAGATCCTCGAGAACGTCTGGATGGCCCCTTCCAGGTCTCCCTGTGCCATGCGCAGATTGCCCAGGTGGATGGCGACGTCCAGCTCCTGCTCCTTGACCAGCGGGTCGGTCGCCAGCGACAGGAAGCTGCGATACCAGTGCACGGCCCATTTGCGCAGCCGTTCCCGGCCGGCAGACGTATCTCCGGACCGCGCGGGCGCGACGTGCATGATCGCGGTGTACCCTTTGGCGCTCGTGCGGTCATCGAAGGTCACGTCCATGTCAGCCGTGACCGCGATCAGATGCGCAACGACGCGCGGTCTCTGAGCTGTGAACGACAGGTCGACGGACACTCTGGCCAGCTCCTGCGCGACCTGTTCCGTGGCCGGCCGGTATCCCCAGCGCATCGCCTTGGCCAGGGCCTGCAGCGCCGTCTCCGCGGTCACCCCGTTCGTGTTGGCGGAAACCGTCGCGGCGTCTCCCTCGCCCGACACGGTGAAAATGTCCGGCTCGCGAAACCACGAGCTCACAGGTCCCATCAGTGCGACCCACGCCAGAAGACTCGGCAGCCTGCTCATTGCCGCCGTGCCTCCTTCTCGCCGGCCTCGACCTCGAGACGGTACGAGTCGCCGATACGCCGGTGAGCCTCGGGAATGACGTCCCGCATGTCGGCCGGGATGCGGTCCTGCAGCAGCAACAGGCGAGCGTAGCAGCGGCGCACGTCTGCGCCATGGCCGTTCTGTTGGGCCCGCCGGGCCGCACGCACGAGGTCCTCAGGCAACGTGGTCTGCGCTCGCAGCCGTTCCATGCGTTCGGCGTACTTCTCTGCCTCCTGCTGACGGCCCTCCCGCAGCAGGTTGTAGGCCAGCTGTCCGTAGACCAGGCGTCGCTGCACGCCATCCATGTCCGGCGTCCTCTCCAGGAGGCGTTTCAGCAACTTCGTTGCGGTCGGATGGTCACCGCGGCTGGAAGCCAGCATGGCCTCCTCGTAGAGGTTCTCACCGGGCAATTGGTCTCGAGGCTCGTGGGTGTCGGCAGTGGGGCTGGCGATGGGATCGACGGGGTCGACGGGATCGACGGGGTCGACGGGGTGGACGTCGTCGGGGCGAAGCAGGCTCGGCGAAGCAGCGAACACCCCCAGCAGCACCAGGTTGAGCAGCAGGACGATCGCCATCGATCTGTCCCGCCTCGAGAACCAGCCAGAGGGCGAATCCGCTGCCTCGGCTTCCGCCAGAAGCCTGGTTTCCTGCGCGGCCTGTCTCAGCGCGGCCTCGCTCGCGGCGATCGCTTGGCGCGCAGCCGCTAACCCGGGGTCTCCCAGGTGGTCCTCCCGCTCACCGTCGAGGAGCATGTCCACTTCGCGCGCGTCGAGAATGGGCTCACTCTCGAGTTCGTCGACGCTCGCCTCATCGTCGACCTCGTCGAAGGCCACCTCCTCGTCGGCTTCGTCGTCGTCCTCGGTGTATCCCGAGCCCGTTGTCACGGCCTACCTCCACAGTTCCGCCAGGACCTCCGGAAGTCGAGGTCCTGCCCTCCCTCTTTTCGGCATGTCATGGGGGTTTCCCAAGATCTCGAGGTAGAGACGCAGGTGGCCGGGCACGTTCAGGAAAGCAACACTGCGGCCATTCTGCTCAGATTCCCGGGCCTGTCGAACCAGGTCTCGGAATCGCTCAGGTGAGCACCATTCGCGATCGAAGTCGATGGCGAGGGACTCGTCTTCCAGAGGCCACGCGTCCGACGGCGACACGACACGCGTGGCATCATCTTGACGGGAGTCGCGGTAGAAGCGAGCCCGCAGGTTGGGCGTGCGTGCACCGACAACGCGAATGTCGCCGCAGACCTTCTCCAGGACCGGCATCCATGCGGAGACACGATCCTCCTGTTCGCTCGTCAAACCCACCTCCAGGTTGACGAAGGTGCCATCGTCGACGACTTGAGCCGGGCGTGGATCGCCGGCGAGCGCGAGCAACAGCTCGATCCGATCCCTGGCATCTGCGGGTAGTGTGGCACCTTGCCAGACGCAATCCGCTCGGCCCGTCCCCCCGGTCAGTTCGAAGTGTACCGTCAGATCGGTCTCTGCCCGCGGACCCAGGCGGGCCAGCTCCTCGATCCTCTCCACCAGGTCGCCAGGAACCACCGGCTTGTGAACGACACAGATCTCCCGCTCCTCGAAGACCACATCCACCTCTTCAGGAACGCCGCTAGCGATGACCACCGGAGCCTTGCTGGCGGCAACGATGTCGGCGCCCAGCCCGTCCCCGAGGCGCCAGTCGGTGACGATGACATCGTGGACGTCCCGTGCCATCGCCTGGAGACCCTGTCTCAGAGAGCTCGCCGTGGTGACCCGCATGCCCTTGAGCCTGAGGAACGAGGCGAGTCCGTCACGAATCCCGGCCTCGTCCTCGACCAGCAGGATGTTCAGCTGCATGGGTCCAGGCCGAGGTTCGGGAACACACTGCGGAACGTCGCACCCTGCCGGGTCGGCAGCAGTGTGATCGCACCACGATGTGCCTCCACGATCTCCCGGACGATGGTCAGCCCCAGGCCGCTGCTCCCCGAACCAGACACGAATGGACGGAAGAGTCGGTCCCTGATGTGGGGGGCGACGCCGGGGCCGTCATCACTCACATCCAGGACACACCGGTCTCCGCGCCCTGAAGCGCGGATGTGAGCTTGGCGCGCGCCGGCGGCGAAGGCGTTGTCCAACAGGTTCTCGAGCATGCGCCCGAGCACGGCGCCGTCGCCGCGCACCCGCGCTTGCCCACCGTCTGCCGCGACAACGACTCGGCCCGGAGGGTAGCCATCCGCCACGCGCTGCGCGAGCCGCGCGAGGTCTACCGAGTCGGCGGCGGGCTCCCCCGATCGGCCCAGCTTGAGATAGCTGGTCAGCAGCGTCGACACACGGGAGAGATCGTCCAGCGCCTGTCGAAGGTAGCGGCCGCGCGGATCACTCTCGTCGGTCATCTCGCGGGCCAGCGTGATGCTTGTCACTGCGGATGCCAGCGGATTGCGCAGTTCATGACCGAGGACACCGGCGATGTCCGCAGAGACGTGTTGTCCGGTCAAGGCCATGCCCGAATCTATGACACCGTGACCTTTGCACGCGAAGGGCGACGCCCCAGATTGTGCAACCGGATCTTGTTGTAGAGCGTGGTGCGATTGATGCCCAGGATCGCGGCGGCCTTGCTTATGTTCCAGGCGGTCTCTTCCAGGACCCTGGCAACCAGCTGGCCCTCCAACGCGCGGATCGAACGATCCTTCACCTCGAGCGTGATGACGTTCGGAGATATCGCATCACTACCGTCCATGGCGCCCCCGGTGAACTTCGGCAGATGGATCTCGTCGATCATTCCCGACGCACACACGATCGCAGCATGCTCGATGGCGTTCTTGAGCTCACGCACGTTCCCTGGCCATGAGTACTCGCACAGCGTCTCCATCGCCTCTTCGGTAAACCCGGACAACGCCTTGCCCATCTGGTGGCTGAACTGGTCCAGGAAGAAATGGGACAGCAAAGGGATGTCCTCGCTGCGGTCTGCGAGGGCAGGCGCCTCCAGGTTCATGACGTTCAGACGGTAGAACAGATCCTCGCGGAAGGTGCCGGACTCCACCGCGGTTCGCAGATCGCGGTTGGTGCTCGCCACGATGCGAACATCCACGTTGATGTCCTGCACACCGCCGACACGGCGGAAGGAACGCTCTTGCAGCACGCGCAGCAGCTTTGCCTGAAGGCTCTTGGCCATCTCCCCGATCTCGTCGAGGAACAGGGTGCCACCCGCTGCCACGGCAAACAGACCGTCCTTGCCCTCGCGGCTGGCGCCAGTAAACGCTCCCGACTCGTAGCCGAACAGCTCGGCTTCCAGAAGACTCTCGGTCAAAGCCGCACAGTTCAGGGCGATGAACGGACCATGGCGTCTTGCACTGCGCTCATGGATGCAACGTGCGATCAGCTCTTTGCCGCTACCGCTCGGACCGGTGATCAGCACTGTGGTGTCCGGCGCATGGCCCACTTGGTCGATGCGGGTCTGTATCTGACGGATCGCGGGCGACAGGCCGACCAGCTCCGTGGAAGTCAGCTCACGAACCCGTTCCTGCAACCATGTCAGCTCATTCCTGAGCTGCCTCGTCTCCAGGGCCCTGCGAACCACCGACAGGATGCGGTCCTGGGTGAACGGCTTCTCGATGACGTCGCAGGCACCCTTGCGCATTGCCTCGACGGTGTTGGCAACGGTGCCGTAACCGGTGAGGATCACGACGTCTGGCGGTGGACTCCCCAGACGGAGGGCGGGAAGAATGGACAATCCGTCGGCCGCGGGGAGGTTCAGGTCCAGGAAGATGATGTCGAATGGCTTCCGTTCCAGCCTTCGCATGGCATCTTCAGCGGAAGACGACGTCTCGACACAAACACCCTCAGCCTGCAACAGCGTGCGCAATCCCTCACGAATGCCCTCTTCGTCATCGATGATGAGGATGCGCGGAAGTCCTGGGAAGTTCAGGTTCTTCATTTTTGCCGACCCTTCTTGTCCTTTCTTGCTCCGGTCCACTGGGGGCGGGGACCAAACCGTTGATCACCTTGCCAAGGGTCCTTTCGGCACGGGACGCTGTCCGCCTTTTGGGCAGCTGCGAGAAATCAGCCGTCTCGCCCCCCAATACCGGCGGCCGGGGCTCATGGCTGAACAGTCGATTGCCGAGTATCTCAACACCGTGGAGGGATCGAACCGGCGGGAGGGAGGCATCCATGGGGATCCGCATCAACACGAACGCTGCGTCAGAGAACATCCAGCGCAACCTGGCCAGGGTGCAGGATCTGCTTGGGGCCAGCTTCCGAAGGCTGTCCACCGGCCTCCGAATCACCACCGCTGCAGACGATGCGGCCGGGCTAGCGATGTCGGAGCGGCTGCGCGCTCAGATCCGCTCCCTCGACCAGGCCGAACGGAACGCCAACGATGGCATCTCCCTGGCCCAGACCGGCGAGGGAGCCTTGCAGGAGGTGAACAACATCCTCATCCGGCTCCGTGAGCTGGCGATCCAGGCCTCCAACGCCACCGTCTCCGGCGCGGATCGCGATTCCCTGCAGGCAGAGTTCTCGAGCCTGAGGGACGAGATCGACCGGATCGCCCAGACAACCGACTTCAACGGGATCCAACTCCTGGACGGCAGCCAGGCCTCGGTGACCTTCCACGTCGGGTCCGGCACCTCGTCCGCCAACCAGATCAGCCTCAGCCTGGATCCGATCCTGGCCACCTCCTTGGGGCTCGACAGCCTCGACATTGGCTCCGCCGGCGACCCGTCTGCGGCGATCGCGGCGATCGATGGAGCCGTCACGACGGTTTCCGCGCTGCGAGGTCGCCTGGGTGCCACCCAAAGCCGCCTTCAGTCCACGGTGAGCAGCCTGTCAATGCAGGTCGAGAACCTGTCAGCGGCGAACAGCCGCATTCGCGACGTGGACATTGCCTTCGAGACTGCGCAGCTGACCAGGAACTCGATCTTGCAGCAGGTCAGCATTGCGATCCTGGCGCAGGCCAACGCCCTGCCGCAGTCGGCCCTCGCGCTGCTCGCGTAGCTACGCACGCAGGTCGACGATCAGACCGTGGCTCCCGACCGGATCCAGCTTGTCGATCAACGACAGGCCGAGCTCCTCCAGAGCCCCGTCCAGCGCAAGCAGCAGCCCCTTCCGGTCCCCGCCATTGTCCTCGGCCAGGAACTTGGAAAGGAGCTCGATTTCGGTCTCTGTCGCGCGTTTCAGCCGACGGCTGTCAATGCGGACGACCCCGTTGCCGGGATCATCGAAGAAGAACTCGATCCCCAACCCGGTGCGCAGGCGTTCGCCGCCCTCCCTGCCGAACACACGCTCGAAGACATCAGTGATCGTGTCCTGGAGCAGGTCGCCGGGCGGCCGCACTCCCGAGGCGGCACCGTCGAAGACGCCACCGTCCAAGGCCGTCCTGAAGAGCTCGTTGAGGTTCTTGCCGAGCTCTTCGAGCAACCCAGGCAGCTCGATCGCTCCCTCCAGGCCGCGCACCAGCCGGTTTCTTGTTCCAACCGCGCCGCCGATGGAGCCGTTGATGGTCCCCGCGGCAATGCCGACCTCGGCGAAGAAGTTGCTCGAGCCGTCCGACAGCGTCAGGTTGACTCCAGCGGACCTCGATGCCAAGGTGAGCTTGTCGTTGGCACTGTCGTAGGCGGCGGTGACCCCCGCACCGGAAGCGTTGATTCGCCCGATGATGTCGCTCAACGTGTCCGTGGATGTATCGACGTCGAACTTGATACCGTTGATCTCGAAGTCGCCGTCGCTGATACCTGACAGTGCGCCGACCTGCGAGAGCGCTGTCTCCAGGTCGCTGTCCTTGCCCAGGACCTGGTTGGCACCGAGCAGCTTCGTCGCCGCCAGGAAGCCCGTGTCGTCCGCGCCCAGCACGATCTGGTAGGCGGATCCAGCGGTGTTGTGGGTGAGCTCTACCTTCTCGGTGGAGCTGTTGAAGGTCGCTGTCACGCCAGCGGCGGAGGCATTGATCTTGGCCAGCACGTCGTTCAACGTGTCCCCGGAGACGATGTTGATCGTGGCTCCGTTGATACTGAACGACCCCGAGGTAACAGACTGGCCGGGGTCCAGTCCCGGACTGTCGTTGCCGACCCCATCCAGGGGCTTGTCCGGGTCAACAGCACCTCCCACCGTCTGGAACACGCTCACCTCGAACCTGTCGTTCTTCCTCACTGTGCCCGCTGAGAGGCTCAGGGTGAGGCCGTTGGACAGCACCTTCACGGTGCCCGGTGGCTCGGAGGCATCGAACGTGACGGTCTCGATCGGCGAGCCGCCGGTTGCCAGCCGCACGCGGACCCTGATCGTGTCGGCCCCGACCGTGCCGCTGTCGAGGAACCTGAACCGCAGCTGGGCATCGCCCTGATCGCCGTCATACGTGCCTCCCACGGTCACCTGGGTGGTCGAACGACCGGAGATGACCGGCACACGGGGAGTGAACGATGTCGGGGTAGCGTTGACCTCTTCCGTTGACCACAGGGTCGTGGCCGTCGCGTCGCTCAGGCCCAAGGCCGAGGCGGACTCCGCCCCGGCGATGATCGCCCCGATGTCTCCGGTCCCGGTGATCCTCCGGGAGGTGCGGATGCCGGTTTCCCCAACCGCCCTTTGAAGGAGGCGCCGCACGTCGATCACCCGTCGGGCAAGGCCCCTGAGCACATCCAGCTGTCCGCCCACGAATGTGCCGCCGTCGCTTCGTCGGGATCGGCCCGAGACGTTCAGGGAGAAGTGAAGCGGCCCAAAGCCCGAAATCGGCAAGATCATCAGAATGCACATCGTTGCTGCGCTTGGATGATCGAACCGGGGTCCGACTCACTGTCGGAGATCGGTACGGTTCCTCCCAGATCGGGACCGGCGGACAATCCGGGCCCTTCTCCCGATCCGCCTTTCGGTTGTGCAGAGACGCTGGTCCTCAGCCTGTCAAGTGGGCTGCCGCATGTTCCGATAATCGACAGGGAGAACGCAGGCAACTGCGGGACGAGTCCATGTCCAGTCTGGGGATCAACTTCACGGGCCTGGCGTCCGGGATCGATACCGACGCCATCATCAAGACGCTGTTGGCCGTGGAACGGCGTCCGATCACGAGGCTGCAACAGCGCAAGAGCGCGCTGCAGACCCAGAAGAGCCTCTTCGGGGACCTGAGCAGCAGGCTCGAGGTGCTGCAGGAAGCGGTCAAGTCGATCCGTGCATCGAAGGACTTCCTGGAGTTCACCGCCGGTACGGATACCGATGAGTTCCTGGCGGTCGCCGCCGGGCCAGGAGCGGCGAAGGGCACACACACCGTCGAGGTGTTGCAGATCGCTCAGGGCAAGGTGAACTCTTCTCTCGGCAAGGCCGACAAGGACACCACCACCTTCGGGACCGGCACCCTTCAGCTCACGGTGCACGCCGGCACCACCGAGGAAAAGACGATCGACATCACGATCGACTCGAGCAACAACACACTGCAAGGGATCGCGGCCGCGATCAACGCCAAGAACACCGGCTTGCAGGCCACCGTGCTGGATACCGGCACAGGCGCTCAACCCTACCAGCTGGTGCTGACCGCTACTGACACGGGCACTGCAAACAACTTCGTTCTGGGGGCCGACGCAAACGCAACGGCTGGACTGGTCGCGCTTGCCAGCGAGATCAACGGCAACGTCATCGTCGCAGCCGCGGACGCCCGAGCCACCATCGACGGCCTCACGGTCACGCGCTCCTCCAACGTGTTCAGCGACGTGATCCCGGGCCTCACGCTGACCCTCAACAAGCCGACGAACAGCCCGACTACCCCGGGTTTGCCCCAGAATCAGACCCGGATCACCGTGGCAACCGACGCCTCGGCCACCGCAGACAAGATCAAGAAGTTCGTCGACGCCTACAACGATGTCGTCGACTTCATCGAGGGCCAGAACGTGGTCAGCCAGGACGGCGAGGCCCGGAACCCCCTGTTCGGAGACTTCACCCTCCGCGCGATTCGCTCCACGCTGCGGAGCATCGTTGGCAGCGTGGTGGACAACGGCGATGGCGACGACGCCTACGACCAGCTGAGTCTGGTCGGGGTCACCTCGGACGCCGTAGGCCGCCTGAGCTTCAATCAGCCCGAATTCGAGGAGGCTCTCAACGCCGACGCCACGTCGGTCAGGGACCTGTTCACATTCGACACCGCGGGCATCGCAGAGCGGCTCTACAAGGCCATCGATGACTTCACGGATACGGCAGGCGGGATCATCAAGGTCCGGACAAACAGCTTCGACGACCAGATCCGCCGGGCCGACCGCCAGATCGAAGAGAAGGAGCTGCGTCTGGAGCAGTTCGAAGATCAGCAAAGGGAGAGGTTCGCGGCTCTGGAGACCTTGATGTCGCAACTGCAGTCCCAGGGCATGGCGTTGGCAGCACTCTCGTTCCCGAGCCTGGCATGAGCTACGCCGACGCAGCAGCAGCCTATCGGAGGAACGCGATCCTGACTGCTTCGCCAGAGAAGGTCGTCAAGCTGCTGTATGACGGCGCCATCCAGCACCTGGAGCGGAGCCGCATCGGCCTCTCGTCCCCAAAGACCAGACATGGTCCTGAGGTTGGCATTGCCCTCGGCAAGGCTCTGAGCATCATCGCGGAGCTTCGGTCGGCCGTTGACCACGACGCCGGCGGCGAGATTGCGCAGAACCTGGAGCTGCTCTACCAGTTCAGCAGCGACCAGATTTCCGCGGCCAACATCTCGCGCTCACCCGGTCCTGTGGACAACGCACTGCGAATCCTGCGGACGCTGAAGGAGGCGTGGGATGGCATCACGGCCAGCTGAGGAGCTCGTGCAAGGGATCGCCCGGGCCTACGAAGCGGCGCTGGCAGCGCTGGCGGCCCCCCACGGCGCGACCCTGCCTGTGGTGCAAGGCCATCTCGACCAGGTAGACCAACTCACCCTCGAACTACGGGAACAAGAGCCTCTCGGTGCCGTGGATCCGCTTTCGATCCGGAGGGTGCAGGAACTCCACTCCCAGCTGTGCGCCATCCTGGAAGGTGCCAAGATGAGGATGAGCAGCCAGCTTCGGCGGACGGGCGAGGGCCGCCGCGCCCTCAAGGGTTATCGCAGCAGGAGCACGGCGGTGGGCAGGTACCACCGGTCCGAAGGCTAGGCCGCAGTCAGGACCTCAGCCTGTCCAGATTGTAGAGCGCGTCAGTGTTCCCTGGTTCCAACACAAGTGCCTTCTGGAAGCAGTCACGACCCTCCTCGATGCGTCCCTGCCGGCAGAGGCAGACGCCACGGTTGTTCCAGCACTCGGCGTGGTCGGACTCGTTCTCCAAGGATCGGCGGAAGCAGTCCTCCGCCTCGGCGAACTTCTCCTTTCCGAACAGCACCATGCCCAGGTTGAAGAGTGTATCAGCGTTGCTCGGTTCGGTCCTGAGCAGGGCCGTGAAGCACTCGATCGCGCGGTCGTCATCGCCGGTCAGGTAGCACACCACGCCATACTGATGGAGGTACTGCAGGCTGTCGGGCACGATGCTGACTGCGGCAGCCATGTGGACCAGCGCCTTCTCGTAGTTGCCCTGGGACAACCAGCCCTCGGCGGCCGTGTTGTGGATCGCGGCCAGCTTCCTGCCGAGGTCGTCGAGCGCCTCCTCGACCTGATCCCCGATCCGCTGCATGGCGGGATCATCCGGCTGGATGACAAGTGGCGGGATGTTCGTCGTAGCCGCACAAGCTGGTGATTGGGTGGAAGTCGTTTGCATCGTCGTCATCCTTGTCCTTCTTCGTGGGGTTTTCCCGTCTTTGTGTGTGTTCGTTCTTGTGTCTGCGAGCCGTCTCCTGCAGCCGTACGGCGTGATCGCGCATTCCCCTGGCCTGGTCCTCCATGCCCAGCTGCGACAGGATCAGGCTGGCCTGTTGGCAGGCTGCGGCAGATTCCGGGTTGATCGCCATGTATCGGGTCAACACCGTGAGTGAGCCACCCGTGTCCCCTGCCGCAAGGCGGAGTCGCGACAGCGCCAGGGCGGTGCCCTCATGCCTGGGTTCGATTCGCTGCGATTGCAGCAGCAGATGGAGCGCACGCTCTCGACAGCCTTTCTGCATCCACGCCTGCGCAATGCCGGTAAGCGCCACATGGCTCGTGATGCCCTCCTGGATCGGCACCACGAGAACCTGGTCCCGGTAGCTCAGGCAGCGCTCATAGTGGTGAATCGCCTCGTCGCTGTCTCCCCTGGCCAGCGCCAGACTCGCAGTGATGTAGTGGAGGTTCGGCGTCGGCATGAAACGCTGCAGGGCGTACTCGACGATCCTCTCTGCCTCTTCAGTGGATCCCTCCCGCAACTGCTCCAGGGCCAACAACGCCGCGACCTCGGATGCGAAGGGTATTGCGCGTGGCGCGGACGGCGGCTTGCGGGTGATCAGGTCGAAGGCCTGCTGCAGGAAGGCCTTCGCCTCCCCCCATCGTTCTGTGTGGCGACGGAGGAAGTCGCCGTACTTGTAGAGCATGTACACGTCATCCGGATGCTCCTGCAGGTGCATCCGGAACAGCCGGTCGTTGCGCTCGTTCTTCCGACGGCTGTTCATGACATCGTCCATGTAGCCATGGTGCTCGACTTCGGCATCCGAGATCGACATCACCAGCCCCTGTTGAGCTGCTCGTTCCGCCAGGCTGGGCGTGATCTGCTCGTGGATGCGGTTCACCCAGTGGAGGCCTCGCAGGTTGCGAAACAGCCGCACCATGATCACGCCCAAGGTCTTCTCGCGCGCGTGGTGGTTCCAGAACCGCAGGTGGTAGCCGGCCACTGCGGGATCCTGCACCAGGACACGGATCTTGGCAGGGGTCTCTGGGGCCAGGACCTCGTCGGCATCCAGGGACAGAATCCAGTCCCCGCTGGCGTGGGTGAGGGCGAAGTTGCGGGCCGCGGCGAAGTCGTCGCACCATTTGAAGTGGTGGACCGTCGCGCCATGGGTTCGGGCGATCTCCACAGTCCGGTCAGTCGAGCCGGTGTCCACGATCACCATCTCGTCGACGCACGCCGCGGCGCTGCGGAGACACTGCTCCAGGAAAGACTCCTCGTCCTTGACGATCATGCACAGGCTGATACGAGGCTTCCGACCTTGCCACGGGGCCACGTGCAAGCCTGCAGCCTGCGCCCTTGGACACTTGGAAGGAACCAGCCCGGAAGCACCCTTGTCGATGGCCGCCCAACGCGCGATCAACTGCTTGCTCTCCGCAGCGAAGGTCGCCAGGTCGATCGACGCCTTGGCGGGCTGGGTGTAGCTGCCGGCTACGCCATGGACGTTCTGTGTGGTCGTCTCCAGCCGCAGGTGCCAGTCCTCGTAGGCGATCTGGTCCGAGTGCCACTCCCGGGGCAGCACCCCGACCTGGAACAAGACAGTCCTCTGGACCATCAAGCCGGCCAGGTCTCCAGGGTTCAGCAGCTCACCACCTTCCTCTCCTGCCGGTGCTGCGGGTGACAGCACCGTTCGGGCAACCAGGTTGTCGAACAACCTCCTGTCGACGAGGGTTCCAGCTCGGAGGAACCAGAGCAGGTCACCTTGGGACTGCACGATCCCCCGGTTGAAGCCCTCCACCTCCCGGACGTCACCGCCAGCTTCGCAGATCAGGACCTGCCACCCCTCGGGCAGGAAGCGCTGCACGCACTGCAGGGTGCGCCCCTGGTCTTCGGCAGCGCCGGCTCCTATGAGCACCGTGCCCGCTCGCGGTTCGTGCCTGCGGGCCACGATCCAGAGACGGGCCGGTGGCGGACCGCCCAGGTAGGACAGCGCCAGGAACCCCTCGTGGAAGATGGTGCGGGCGAACTCGGGACCGACCTCGTCCGGTGGAGATGGCACCTCGTAGACGTCTTCCAAGACCAGACCGGCAGCGGCCAGGGCCGCCAGCACCCTGGGCCGGTGGATGCGTCGCTCGGGTTCGCGGCTGGAGCCGGCCGGATCCATGGCGCCCGGACGGCCCTCCAGGGCGAAGCGCACGGAGCGCGGCGCCGCGAGGTTCTCCATGTCGATCATCAGGGCACCGCGAGGCGCCAGCCGGCCGGCGGCATCCCGGACGAACGCCTCCAGGTTGCCGAGGGACTCGGTCAGGCTCTCCACCAGGATGACGTCGTAGCCGACGTCGCTGCCCGGAATCCGCAGAAAGGGGCCATCGCGGACACCTTGGACGGGCAGCCGCAACACCTTGCCGTCCTGAGGCAACAGCTCCCGCCAGCAGTCGATGGTGCCGCCAAAACCATGTGGCCGCAGCGCTGTGTCGTGGCTCAAAGGTGATCCCCTGCCCTCTGTTCTGGTAAACCATCGGCCACATGGTCGGTTCGACTTCAGCCCTGGAGGCCTGGCTGCGGCAGCACACCCGCTTCGAGCGCCTGCTGCATGTGGTCTCCTGCCCGTCCACCCAGGGTCTCGCCCAGGCCGATACTCCCATCGACAGCTCCGCGGTGTTCTGGGCGGACCATCAGACCGACGGCCGCGGCCGCGGCGCGCGGAGTTGGGACGATGCACCGGGTCTCGACCTGTGCGTGACCTTCCGCATCGCGCGCTGCGCGTTGAGCAACCCGGCGCACCTGGCTGCAGCCGTGCCGGTGGTGGTCGTAGATGCCCTCACCCGCCACCTGCAGGACATCGGTCAACCGCGGATCAAGTGGCCCAACGACGTGCTTCTCCATGGCCGCAAGCTCTCCGGCATCCTGGTCGACAGCGTCGGTCGCGAACCGGCGACCCACTTCGTGGGCATTGGCATCAACGTCAACCGGAGTCGTTTCCCGGACCTGCTCGTGGATGGGGCAACCTCCATGGCCCTCGCCACCGGACAGGAGTTCGACCGGGCCAGCCTCCTCCAGGACATCGCCCATCACCTGGAGTCGGCTCTGGTCGACCTGGAGGCCGGCCGACCCGCCCGACTCGAGGAGCGCTTCCGGCAGAGCCTGGGTCTCATGGACGCCACGGTCCGCGTGGAGAGCAACACCGAAGTCTTGGAGGCGCGCCTCCGCCGCCTCGACTTCGACACCATGATGCTCGAGGGACAGCCACCGATCCCCCTCGCCCATGTGCAGCGGCTCGACCGCCGCAGGTAGGCTGATCAGAGGGCCTGCTTGACGAGGTCCAACAGCCGTGACTCGAACCTGCTGAAGCGACTCGGGACGGGGCCGGACACGAAGCGGAGGAGCACCACGCGGTCCTCGGGTTGCGGACAGAACAGGGGATAGCCCTTGTAGAGCAGGTACTCGCTCATGGCGACGAACGCCATCACCAGATTGAAGTCCGGAAACGGAGAGATCCGGGCCAGGTGCCACATCACGCGGAATGCCTGCCGTACCGGGTGCAGGCCAAGAAAGCGCAGGGGGATATCCCCGTAGCAGACGTCCAGGTTGAAGCGGTCGAGAAGGGCTCGGACCTTCCGGGCTTCAGGGTAGTTGACGTACAAGATCGCGTCCCACGGCAGATCCCGCCGCAGGCTGTTCCTGCGAAAGCGAACAACTCCCTTGGTGAAGACCTTGAACAGCTCCGCCAGGTGCCATCCGTTAGGTGGCCGGCCAGCAGCGGCCCGCTCGTGCATTATCCGATACACCACGCACAGACCCTTGATGATGGCCTGCTCATGGTCGAAATCGGAGTGGCGTCGGACGCTGCCATCCCGCACCGCTTGCACGTCCTCCGGACGAACCAGCAGTCCTCGCAGGCCCAGGACGGAGGAGATCCAGTCTTCGACAGCCACCTTCGGGGCTTCCGGGAGCCCGTCGCCCTGGGAAAGCGTGTGGACGGCCGGGATGACCGACAGCAACCGAGAGGCCAGGAAAACGTCCAGCTGCTGAAGCATGCTCAGCTCGAAAGCGTGGGGGTTCGATCGCATTTAGGGGATCCGGTGCATAATCATCAGCCGCTCCCGCATCGGCACCATGAACACCGCCCGGACCCAGAATCCTACCCCAGGATCCGCCCCCGCGGTTCCCGCGCCGAAGCGCCGGCCGCGGGGCCACCTGATGCTCAAGGTCCTGGGTGCATTCGCGATCCTCGGACTGCTGGTGTTCTTCCTGGTCCCGGTCGTGGCATCCACGAGCTGGGCGAGGAAGCGGATCGTGCAGGGGTTGGACGAGGTCTTCGACGCGCCGGTGTCACTGGAGGAACACTGCTTTGGCTGGTTCTCCGGCTTGGAGTTGCGCAAGCTCAGGATCGGCAACCCCCGCAGCTTCCCCGAACAGGGTGACCTCCTGCGTCTGGAGGAGGCGTCGTTGGGCATTTCCCTCGTTCCCTTCCTGTGGGGTGACAAGCGCGCGGTGCTGGCGAAGGCCGACGGCCTCGAGATCCGCCTGCATCAGCTCGCGGATGGGCGCACCAACTTGGACCGGATCCTGCCAACCAGGACCCAGTGGAATGTTCGCTGGCAACCTCGCAGCGATCCTTCCAACCGCCCGGCACCCGCCCGACCTCCCGAGGCCAAGCACGGCGATGCAGCCAAGGACGTGCTCGCGCACCTGGACCTGGATCTCGCGTTGACCCACGCCCTGATCGAGGTCACCGACGCGAAGCTGGGCACGCTCGAGTCACTCCGCAACCTCAATGCCGGCCTCCGCAAGAAGGCAGGTGACCTGGACACGGTCTTGAAGCTGGACGTCGAGCTGCCTCACCATGCAAGTCCGCCAGGGCGGTTGAGCATGCGGGGCGACATCGACCTCGGCCGCTCCCGCCCCAGCACTCTACACTTCGAGGTCGCTGGTCTGGACCTGGCTCGCTATCGGCCACTCCTGGACTGGGCGGCGGCCAACCCCTTCGAAGAGCTGGAAGGAGTGCTCACCGGCAAGCTCGATGTCACGTGGCGGCCCGACCGCAGCACGACCACCGCCGGCAGGGTTGTGCTGTCCCGGCCTCGCCTGAAGACTCTGGGCAAGGACGGCATCGACCTGCGCGGCGAGGCCTTGGTGCTGGAGCCCAATGCAAGCTTCCGGCTCGGCGAAGAGGGACACGGGATGCTAGATCTCGCGCGGTTCCGTGCCGACCTGGGGTTCTTGCAGGCCACAGGCATCGACGGCAGCGGGGCTGCCGGCCTGGTCGGAGGCAGGCAGGCACCGGGGCTCCGCTTCACCCTCGACCTCGCCGGCCTCACGCATTTGGGCGGGATCGTGCCCAAAGAGCTCCGCGGCAGCCGCGGCACAGTGAAGGGCCAGCTGCTGGTCGAGAGCCTGGACCTGGAGCGCCGACGCCTGCCCGTCCAGCTCTCGGTCGAATGCCAGGACGGCACGGTGCGTGGCAACACCGTTCGCCTCCTGCGCTACGCACTGCCGCTCCTGGCAGGACTCGATGTCGAGGAGGAGCTCGACTTCGAGAGCAACATCAAGACCAGGATCAAGCTGTCAGGACCTCTCCTGCGCTGGGACAACGAGTCCACGCTCCAGTGGCTCGCCCACTGGCAGGGCGAGGGCGAGGTGAACCTCACGGACGGCGGGTTCACACCGGCCACGCAGCTCGGCGAGTTCCTGGCCTTGGTCGGGGAGGGCAGCCGCCTCACGTTCAAGGGCATCGATACCGATTTCCTTGTCAACGAGGGCGTTGTCGAGACCAGGCTCCAGAAGATGCGCCGGAAGGAACAGACCTACGGCCTCC
>QJVU01000445.1 GCA_003235605.1 Planctomycetota bacterium
CCGCGCTTTCTGGACCGAACGTCTGGAGGCCCTGGGGGAGTCCCTCACCGGAACCTAGGAACACTCAGCCGCCGCGCTTCTCGGGAAACACGATCTGCACGTGCAGGCATCGGCCCGACCAGGCGTAGTCGAACATCACTCGCTCGCCGTCGCGCTTGCCGATGACCCGCTGCTCCACCGGCCCGGTCTTCCGGGTCTGGTGGGGCTCCGGCCTGGACCGCCGCCAGGCAAGGGCACCGCGAATGGTGTTCATGACTTCGGTGTTCTCGACCGGCTTGCTGTCGTGGACCTTGTTCGCCGTGTCGGCTTTCTCGGCCTTCGCGACCGCCGCGGGCTTGGGCTTCTGGAGCAGGGCCTCGAAGGCCGCCGAGTTCCGCAGCTTCACCCACTGCTGCCGGAACAGTTTCCGCTGTCCGTAGAGGTCGATGTTTGCCACGCGTCCGTTGATCACCACCGCCATGCCCACCGCGTCCGCCGGCGGCTCGATGCCCTTCAGCACATCGACATAGTGCCGGAAGGGCTTGCTGGCGACGATCTTGCCGAGCTCCTCGTTGAGGCTGGACGAGGTGGAGCCGGAGAGGACGCCCGCCTTCACGGCTGCCCGCTTCAGGACGTCGACCTCTTGCCAAACGCTGTGCTGCTGGTGGTTCATGGGATACTGGGCATAGACCTTCAGGCCACGGCTGGGGGCAATGAAGGCCAGCTGTTCCGGCGTGCCGAAGGCGCTGCCGCCGCGCCACCGGGACCTCTCGATGCAGTACGTAGGCACCGACAACCGGGTGAGCGGCGGGATCACCACGTCGGAGGCCAGGGTGCGATCCTGCTTGCCGCCCCGGAGAGTCGCCCCGGCCTGCAGGTAGATCGGCTTCTGGCCCTGGTTGTGGATGTCGAGGCGTGCGACCTGGGCGCCGTCGGCGCGCTCGGTGATCTTGCAGGTACCCGCGGCAACCGCGGCCTCGACGCTCTCCAGAAGGTCGGAGAACTCCTCCTGCAGGCACAGCAACCAGTAGATGGTGAGATTGCCAGCGTCCACGGCGTGGGTGATCTCCGGGAGCCCGAGCTCGGTCTTCTTGCTCGTGGGGCCTGTGGGCTGGGCGGTTGCAGGACACGAGAGACACACCAAGGCAGAGGCAAGGACACCCAGAAGAGAAGATGCGGGTAGACGGGCAGCGCTCATGGTCAACCTCCGGCCAGCGCACATGGAGAATCGAAGAACAGGCGACAGGAACTGCGCGCCGACGGATGAGCGGGGCGTTCCCTCCCCGCGCGGCCTGCACGGCCTGCCTGCCCTGCCCCCGAAAGCGCTCGCTACCGTTCCCTGATCACCAGGTGCACGGCGTTGGGCCCGAGATGCGGAGGGAGCAGGAAGAGCGGCTGCAGCCACACCTGTGTCCCCACGGGTGCCGCCGGCGCCATCTGGGTGGTGATGGTGAACAGGTGCTGCATCATGCCGGTGGCGTCGGTGGTGCTACCAAAGGCCGGCAGGATCAGCCCGGAGAGATGGATCCCCGGCACGAACCCCAGGTTGGCGGTGCCCGTGGCCACGTACATCATCACGTTCGAGTTGCTCGGTCCCTGGGCTCCGAAGCGGAGCGTGCGCGCGCCGTTTGTCGACACGACCTGACTCACCCAGGAGAGCCCCTGGTGGAACTCGTGGGGTCCGATGGTGACCTTCGCTGCCCGTGGGTGCCCGTCGATGTCCACGGTCGTCGCGGGCGTGGTGACGGTGCCCTGTCCGATGCCGGGCGATCCCTGGCGCAGGTGGAAGTCTGCCTTGCTTTCGTTCGCCATGCTGGGCGCAGCGAGGATGTTGCCACCGACGCCCTTCAGGCTCTGCTGCCCCACCAGACAGGTCTGAAACGCGTAGGTGCTGCTGGCGTAGCCCGGCGCGTCGTTCTTGCACTTGTCGAAGATCGTGTTGCGGATCGTGTGCGTCGGGGACCGACCAGTGCCGGTGACGGAGTCGAGGATCGCCCCTGGGCTGCCGCCGATGGTGAGGTTGGCGATGTTGTAGAACAGACAGTGGTCCAGCTTCGTGGTGATGGTGCCGCCCTGGGACCAGGCCAGGAGACCCGACTTGCTCTGGTCCTGGACGATCACGTTGACACAATCCAGGTGCAGGGAGGAGGTCCCCCCCGCATCCAGCTGGATGCCGGTAGCAAGCCCCTTCTGGACACGACAGCTCTCGAGACGCGCGGTCATCTTGGCGCTGCCCGTGGTGCGAAGGATGACCGGGTTGTCGGGCCCGTTCAGGATGGTGTTGCGCACCAGCACCTGGCCGCTGGCACCGTCCAGGAACTGCACCACCAGGGGACGGGAGAGGCTCAGGTCGCAATCCAGGATCTGCAGGTCCACCGTAGTCGTAGCGCCGGTTCCGGTGAACTGCAGGCCGCGGAAGATCCCGCCGGAGAGGCGCAGTTCCCTCAGCGTCACCTTCTGCACGCTCGCGGCCGCGACCTGGAAGAGTGCGTTGATGGAAAGGGAGTCGGTGAACCTCACCTGGAGGGCTCCCTTCGTGGTGGTATTCGGGTCTGGTTCCACGGTGCACAGGGCGGGGAGCTGGATCGGAAACACCTCCCCCAATGCGGTGTCGTAGAGCCCCGGGGACAGGCGGAAGATGCGGAGCACCGGCAGGGAATTCGAGGCCGCGATGGCGCGGGTGAGGGTCTTGTAGGGACTCGTGCTGGAGCCGGTGCCCGTGGTGTCGTTGCCGCGCACCGCGTCCACCTGGATCGGGACCTGGGCATGCAGCGAGACTGCAAGGGAGCCCAACAGACCCAATTGGCCCAACAGGCCCGACAGGGTCGCGGGGAGCACGAGGTGACGCATTGCGGCGAGGATTCTAGCGCGTTCCTCGCAAGAGATGTCTGCTGCTCGGCATCCCGAGGGACAACGGGGCTCACGTTCCGGGCCCGACCGACGTATCCTGACCCAATCCCGGTCACGCTCGCCTGGGAGCCCCGTCCATCTCTTTCCGAGTCTCACGGAGTCTCTTGCGGAGAACAGGCCCAATGAACATCGACTGCAACACCACCCTGTCCGCGGCAGCCAGCCTCCTCCTGGTCACTTTCCTGTCGGCCCAGGACACCACGTTCGAGGACCCTGTGCGCCTGAAGGCGGACGGCAAGCTCATCGACACCGGCACTGACATCGGTCACGCGGGACCGATCTTCGTCGATCATGACGGCGACGGACTGCCCGATCTCCTGGTGAGCAGCTTCAAGGGCAACATCCGGTTCTTCAAGAACGTCGGCACCCGCCGCCAGCCGGAGTTCGAGGAGAAAGGCACCCTGAAGGCCGGGGGAGAACCGATCCGCATCCACAACTGGTGATGTGTCGGCATCAGTCCGCAGTTCGCGGACCTGAACGCCGACGGCCACGTGGACATCGTTTCGGGTTGTTACGAGGGTCTGGCCTATGTGCTCTGGGGGAGCAAGCAGGGCTTCAGGAAGCCCACGGCGCTGCTGGACAGGTCCGGCAACATCATGCACACCGGCAGGTACTGGGATCCCGTCTCCAAGAAGCACACCTCGGGAGAGGGACCAGGCTACCGGGCCTACTCCGCCCTGCCCTTGGACTGGGACGCCGACGGCGACCTCGACCTGGTCGTGGGCACTGACAAGGGTGGGCTCTACCTGCGGGTCAACGAGGGTTACCGGAAGAAGCCTGCGTTCGCGGAGAAGGTGATCCCGATCCAAGCGGGCAGCACCGAAGCCACGGTGCCCGGTGGCTACGCCATGCCGGTGGCTGCGGACTGGGATGGGGACGGACGCTGGGACTTGATCTCGGGAAGCCAGAACGCAACGGTCTACTGGTTCCGCAACGTGGGCAAGACCGGCAGGCCCGTCCTGGAGCCGCCCAGGAAGCTCGTCGCAGGAGCCCAGGGAGACGAGGGGCCTTCCACCCGCGCCCAGGTCTGCGTCGCGGACTTCGACGGCGATGGGGACCTGGATCTGCTCGTGGGCGACAACCGCTACAAGAAGGCGGGCAAGAAGTACGTCTGGCACGGCTGGGTCTGGCTCTACCGCCGGGCCGGAGAGCCGAAGCTCACCGCACGACCGGCTGGGGCACCGAGAGTGGCGCCGGCGGAGCCTGAACCGGCGAAGGACCCCGACAGGCAGTAGCGGTGCAACGACCGCCAGGAGGTGGAGCGTGGCTGTGTTGAGCCGTCGTCGTTTTCTTGCCTGCGTTGCCCCGGGAGCCATGCTCCCACCGCTGTGCAGTTGGACCCAGACACCTTGCTGCGCGTGGACCCAAACACCGTCCGGCGCCCGGCGCCTTGACCTGGAGACCATCGCCACAAAGCTCGGCGCCTGCTCCCGGGAAGCCGCCCTCCCCACCGCCGTAGGCTTCGTCCGGAACGGCGCCTCCTGGGAGCAGATCCTTGGCGCCACGCTGCTGCTTGCGAGCCGCGAGGTCAGCCCGCAACCCATCGGCAACGACGCCCACGCCATGATGATGGTGGGGTCGGCCTATCAGCTGCTGTCGGGGACCACCCCCGCGCGTCGTCCCCTGCCGGTGCTCTTCAACCTGGACTACGTCAAGCTGTCCCAGCACCGCGACCGCGGCTGGAAGCTGCCGCCACCGGGAGAGGCAGCCAGGCAAACGGCCAAGGAAGCCCAGGACCTCTTCGCCAAGGGCATGGAGGGTTGGGACGAGAAGGCAGCGGATCGTGCCGTCGTCAGCCTTCACGGAAGCACCAGCCAGGACGAGGTGTTCGAGCGCATCTGGCCCTACGCACTGCGGGACTTCCGTTTCATCGGACACAAGCCGATCTACGCCGCTTCGATGTACCGGTCGCTGCGCCGCGTCGGTTGGCAACACGCCCTCCCCATGCTGCGGTCCCTGGCCCTGGGTCTCCTGGATGGCCACGGACACAACCGTTCCTGGACCGCCAGCTACGAAAGCAACAAGAAGCTGGCCGGCCAGATGAAGGTGGAATGGGATCGGGGCAAGCCCGACCCGCAGGTCAGCCTGAAGCTCCTCGAGAAGCTGCGCGGTATCTCCGTGGACGATGCCGGGCCCCTGGTCGCGGAGTGGCTTGGACGGGGAATCTGCGCGGCGTCGATCTGGGACGGCTTCCGCCTCTACGGCGCCG
Organism: Planctomycetota bacterium; assembly: GCA_003235605.1. Next base: position 5,099 of record QJVU01000445.1, read on the forward strand.
AGGTCCTCATGCACCAGCGCGGAATT
>QJVU01000737.1 GCA_003235605.1 Planctomycetota bacterium
CGCCAGCCTCGACGGCAACCTGGCCGGCCTCGACTGCCTGCTCGGGATTGGCCGTTGCAAGCTGGACGCCAAAGCAGGTTTCCGTGTCGTGCTTTCGTAACAATGCCAGCTCGGACCGGCTGCCTCGCAGGATCTGCCGGGCGTAGGCCATCTCGGAGACGGTGATCCGCGCCCCGAAGTCCACGCAGAGCCTGCGGAACGGCAGGTTTCCTCCCTTGGTGAGAGGAGACAGGATGGTCTGATCACTCCAGTTCATGGGCCGGCGGTTCTTGCGCAACTCTGCTATCATGCCGGCCGCCTGTCCCGGGTCGAAGAAAACCACCCGATGCGACATCCGCTTGCCCTCGCAGCTGGCACCCTGGGGGTCGCTGCCGTCCTCGGCACGCTCGCCCTGCTGCCCAAACCCCAGACCCCGCCTCTACCTCCACCTCCACCCAACGGCCACCTCGTTCTCCTCATCGAGGGAGACGCCCGCGGCCTGAAGGTCACTCACATCACCGCCAAGCCCGACCCCGTGAACCCCGTCTACGGGCCCAAGCCCTCTCACGAGGTCGTCCTCTACGACCGCAACTCCAAGGAGCTGGGGCGCTACCCCCTCGACCTCTCGAAGTTCGATCTGGATCCCGCCAACGTGGGCAAGCCAGTGCGCTCGGAGGGATGCACGGTCATCGACAGCAGGGTGGTGATGCTCACCAACGTCCCCTGGCTCCCCAACACGTCCTTCCTGGAGATCGAGAAGGGCGCCACGGTGGTGGGTGAGCTCGGCACCTCCGATTACGCACGCCTGGTCACCGCCGCCGAGGAGACCATGGAGAGGCAGCGGTGAAGCTCGTCATCACCGCAATCCTCTTGGCCACCTCGCTCCTGGCGCAGACCGTCAAGACCATCCTCAAGAACGGTCCGACCCAGAACCGCTATGACATGGTCATCCTGGGCGACGGTTACACCAAGGATCAGCAGACCCAGTTCGATGCCGACTGCACGAAGTTCGTGAACGGCCTCTTTGCCAAGGAGCCGTACAAGAGCTTCAAGAGCTTCTTCAACGTGCACACGGTCTACCGGGCCAGCAATGAGTCGGGAGCCGATCACCCGGACAGGAGCCCTCCGATCGTCAAGGACACGGTCTACGACGCTTCCTACAACACCGGCGGCACGGCCCGCTGCCTCTACATCAAGAACACGACCCAGGCCTCCCGTGACGCGGCGCTGGCCCCCGCCAACGAAGGACGCATCCTGGTCCTGGTGAACGACAGCCGTTACGGCGGCTGCGCCAGCACCTTCGCCGTCTCCTACAACGGCTCCTCCATGGTCGAGGTGCAGGTCCACGAGTTCGGCCACTCCTTTGGCGGCCTCGCCGACGAGTACGACTATCCCTACAACACCTACACCGGAGGCGAGCCCGGCCAGAGGAACGTCACCATCGACCCCACCGGCAAGCGCAAGTGGCCCCTGTGGATCGGCATCCAGGGCATCAGCGCTTTCGAGGGCGCCAACTACTACAAGAAGGGGATCTACCGGCCGGCGGCGAGCTGCCTGATGCGCTCCCTCGGCATCCCCCTCTGTGCGGTCTGCATGGAGCAGCTGGTGATCTCCAGCTACCGGACCGTCTCCTGCATCGAGAACCCGCAGCCACCCGAGTACACCCTGGAGCTCAAGAACGAGGAGAAAAGGACCTTCTCGTTCACCAACATGGCTGCCGCCTCCAAGATCACCTGGCGGATCAACGGCGAAGTGCAGTCCTCCACGACGACGTCCCTGATCGTCGACGCCAGCAAGCTGAAGGTCCTGGCCTACAACTACGTGGAGGTGGAGGTCACCGACCAGACTGCCTTCGTGAAGGACGATCCCAGCAAGCTGCTCACCAAGAAACGCTCCTGGACCGTCACCGCCGAGGGACCGCCCCTGGCCGAACTGAACATCCCGACCGTGACCGCGCTGACGGTGTCGCCCTCGGTACGCGCTGGAGAGAACCTGGACACGCTCGTCTATGCCGTCAATGCCGGGAACGTAGACGCCACCAACGTCCTGGTGGAGTGCTTCCTGTCGAAAGACAAGGACATCACCGCAACGGACACCTTCCTGGGCAGCTACACGATCCCGCTCCTCAAGAAAAAGGGAGGCTACGATCTCAAGAACACCTACCGGTCCGAAATCCCCCCGCACATCCTGCCGGGCAGCTACTACTTCGGGGCGGTGATCGACCGCGAAGACAAGATCAAGGAGATCTTCGAGAACAACAACGCGAGCGCCTACCAGATGACCATCACCAAGCCCACCTGTGCAGCACGGCTGGCCTTCGACGACGCCCTGGTCTATCCCACGAACAGCGGCACGATCGGCATCCCTACCGGCGGAATCCTGCACCCCACGGTCACCGCCGCGTGCAATGCCGGCGACGGCTACCTGATCCTGATCGGCTGCTCGGGAACCAGCCCCGGCGCAAACCTCGGCGGCGGCCTGACCCTGCCCCTCAACCTGGATGCCTGTTCGACAATGGCCTACGGCCTCGTGAACACGTCGTTCTTCCAGGCCTTCCAGGGCACCATGGACATCAACGGCCACGGCCGCGCCACGGTCAACATCCCCGCCGAAAAGCTCAAGAAGCTCAAGGGGACCCTCCAGGCCCACATGGCCGCGCTGGTCTTCGACAGCAAGTCAGGCGGCTTCCGGGCGGTGACCAACGCGGTGGAGCTGAGCTTCAAGTAGCGGGACCGATTTCGAGGCGCCTGACCCCTCACCTGCTCCTTCTGGAAGCCGTAGCCCAGGATCCACCGGCTCTCTGAGGGTTTGTTGCCCGTAGATCGTGACTCTTTCCTGTCGCTTCCTGTCGCTCCGCAAACGCCTGCCTGACCAGGAGTACCTTCTCCGCCACCGGAAGGGCTCAGAACCATCCCCTTCCCACTCCCGTTCCGTGCTTGTCGCGCTGTCGAGCTTCCGATCCCCAGGCCGCACAGAGGCTGCGACGCTTCCCAGCCCTGATGCTGCAGGGTCCGGAAGGGTTGTCTCCTCTGTTGCTGGCTGCCTCTTGTCCTTCCTTCCCGGCAAGGTCACCGGCACGATCTCCTCTCTTCTTCTCGCGGACGGTGCCAGCACCCCGTGATACGTCACCAGGTGCATCCTGGGCGGTGGCACCAGTGCTGCCAGCCGCGACAGGAACGACATCGGGTCCAGCACCACGTGGGTGCTGCCGTCCCGGAACGGCCGCCTGAACCCCGTAGATCACCTTCCCGTTCGGGCTTCCCAGCCCCTCAGGAGTCGGCAGGCATCACTGGATCGTGGTGGTCCGGGCGTTCGACAGGACGAAGCCGCCGAGTCCGTCGGTGCATCCCCACTGCCGATGCACGGGCACGTTCTTCGGCAGGTTGGCCGCGAGTGCGACGGGAATCGTCACCGTGCCCGTGGCCGTCGTCTTGCCCCACAACAGCACCAGCGGGTTGAGCAGCAGCTTGCAGCCCGCGTTGCCGAAGTTGGTGTTCCGCTGATTGACCGCCAGCGCGAGCACGAAGTTCTGGCTGGCGGGGGCGTTCCACAGGCGCATCGCGAAGTTGGCGTTGCCGGGCACGATGGTTCCTGAGACGTCGGTCGGTGTCATGCCGGAGCTCGCGAGCGGACAGCCGGGACCGTAGTTCTTGTCCGAGTTCTTCGGGTCCGGGAAGTGGTGGATCCCGGTGATGCTGTTGCCGGTCGCCGCCGGATGACTGCCGATGCCGGTCACGATGTTGGCCGCCGTTCCTTCCTCGACCCAGCGCTCGATCGAGCCGCTTCGGGTGCCGATGACCCAGTCGTTGGTCGTCGGGTCGTAGAAGGCGGAGTTGACCGAGTTCGCGCGGACATAGGGCGAGGTCCGCGGGCCGTGGAACGTGTGCGAGACGACCTTGGCGGTCAGCGGGTTGTACTCGAGCTTGTCGCCGTAAGTGCCGACCACGGTGATCGCCAGGCGCGGCACCACCATCTGCATGCTGACGCAGCCGAATCCGATCGTCGCCGTGCCGGAGGCACCGGCGTACTTGCTGTACGGCAGGTCGAGGAGCTTCGCCGCCTTGCCCGTCGAGAGGTCGTACGAGATCAGCTCACCGCCGGCCGCCGCCGTCACGGGCCAGGTGCCGATGTAGAGCTTACCGGCGAACTCGGTGAGGGCGTTGACGAGGTGCGACGAGGGCAGCTTGGTCAGATCGTACACCTGGGTCACGCTGCCGCCGGCGAGCGGCATGCTCTGCAGGGCGCCCACGGCCGAGCCGGTCTGTGACACGAAGTAGAGCGTGGCGCTGGTGCCGGAGCCGACGATCACCATCTGTGCGATGTTGGTGCCGGCGGTCGCCGAGGTGTTGAGCGGCTTGCCGCTGTTGCCCAGGACGACACCGCTGGTGCCGAGGGTGAAGCTGTAGATGTTGCCGGTCTTGGTGGCGTTGACCGGGTTCGTGCCGATCAGGCCGGCGGTCGACGACGTCATCAGGATGCAGTTCGGTAGGTCGGTGTCGAGCAGCGTCGGCGTGGCGATCTTGGTCTTGGTCAGGGTGTCGTGGTCGATCCAGTACATCTCGCCCTGGGCGGGCGTCGTGGTGCCGTAGGGGGCGACGGCGACGGTGACGATCGAGCGGGAAGACTGCGCCGTCGCGGTGAACGGCAGGCACAGGGAAGTCACGAACAGGGGTGCCGCGAGCAGGGCGGCGGGGGCGCATGGGGACATGGTGCTCCTGGGGGAGGCCTTCGGGGGGAAGAGCTAGGGCGAGGCCGGAGGCTGTCCGGACTCGAGCGCCGGACCCCTGGAGCATAGCCTATCGACGAGGGCCCCGCACGCCTCGACCACGCCGGCGAGTCGCGACCTGCGGGATTCCGGCGGACCGGAGTTACAGTCGCCAGCCATGAAGTCGCGGCGCGAGTTCCGGCAGATGCTGCGTCAGGCGAAGGAGGACCACGAGCTCCGTCACCGTCCGACCAGACTGCGCGCGGCGATCTTCGACTCGATCCACCTCGTGCCGGAAGACGCGTGGAACGCCGTGGTGCCCGCGGGCCGGTGCTTCATGCGTCGCGACTACCTGGCTGCGATGAACAAGAAGTACCGGTCCCGGGTGCGAAGCGTCCGGCGACAGGGCGAAGCACTGGAGCGCCGCC
>QJVU01000538.1 GCA_003235605.1 Planctomycetota bacterium
AGGAACAACAAGATCCTCGAAGCTGCCCCCTACCTGGAGGAGGGCGACTGGGTGCGGCTGTCGTTGGACTCGGCGCGCAACGGGACCTTCCAGCGCATGCACAATCCGACGCCGAAGACGTTGACGTTGGACGAGATCTGTTCCTGGGTTCCCAAGATCAAGGCGCAGAACCCGCACTTCGACTTCGGCTACTCGTTCATCATCACCTGGAAGGGTGCTCAGCGGGACGACGTGAAGGTGATCGAGAACATCGACGAGATCGTCGAGGCCGCCCACCGCGCCAGGGATGCGGGTTTCAACTACATCTCCTACAAGCCGTTCCTGGAGCGCGCCGAGGACGGCGCCGAGATCATGGACCCGGCAAAGGCCGAGGAGGACATGCGCCGCACCGTGGTCCGAATCCGCAGCCTCGTGGATGAGGCCAAGGCGCTGGAAAAGCCAGGCTTCCGCGTGATGGAGAGCACCAACCTGCGGATGTTGGAAGAGGACAGCTGGCGGGACCTCACCAGGCAGCCGAAGACCTGCCACATGCAGGCGCTGCGACAGGTGCTGACTCCCCTCGGGGCCTTCAACTGCCCGGCCTACCGTGGCGTGGCCCACGCCCGCATCGGCGACAAGGATGCCTACAAGGACTTCGTCGCTGCGAAGAACACGGCGGAGAGGACCAAGAACCTGCTGGACAACTTCGACGCCAGCCACAACTGCCAGGAGATCACCTGCCTCTACAACCGCACCAACTGGTGGATGGAGCAGCTGATCGATGGGGATGCGGATCTGGACGCGCTGCAGCCAGCGGGAGAATGCAACGACTACTTCCTGTAGCGCCAACCTTGGCCGTGGCCTGGCGCAGCCGGCCCGGCGCTCGCTACTGCTCCTCGTGGGCCTGCTGCCCGCCTGTGCCGAGGTGGAAACGCGCCCCCAGGTCTTCGTGGCGGCAAGCCTCCACCAGGCCGTCACCGAGGTGGCCCGGGAACAGGGACTGGAAGTGGCTCTTGCCACAGCCGCCTCCTCGACGCTGGCGCGACAGATCGAGGCCGGCGCCCCGGCCTGCGTGTTCCTCTCGGCCAACCGCCGGTGGATGGACTACCTTGCCGATCGTGGCCTCCTGGCCAGGGATGCGCGCCGGATCCTGGCCGGGAACCGGCTGGCGTGGGTGGCGCGCTCCCCAGGGGTTCTGAGGGACAGGAAGGCTGCCCGCTCATTGGCGATGGGGGACCCCAGCCACGTGCCCCTGGGCCAGTACGCCCGGGACTGGCTGGAGCGACAGGGCACGTGGCAGCATTGGCGCGACCGCATCTTGCCCACCACGAGCGCTCCGGCGGCCGTGCGCCTGGTGCAGGCTGGCGAGGCGGACCTGGCACTCGCCTACGCCACCGATGCCCGCGCCAGCGGTCTGCGCTGGGCGGTGGTGGATGGGGACGCCGCCGTCGTCTACGAGTGCGCGATCCTGCGGCAGCAAGATTCGCCGGCAGCGCGGCGGATCTATGAGGCGCTGACTGGCGAGGCCGCAGCTAGGATCTATGCCCGCCATGGCTTCGTGCCTGCTGCCCGCTGAGACCTCACCTGCCGCTGCCGCGTTGGTCCTGTCGCTGAAGGTCGGCCTCTGCGCCACGGCCGTGGCGCTGCTGCCGGCAACGGCGCTGTCCTACTGGCTGGCACGTACCGACAGCCGCCTGCGGCCCTTCGTGGATGCGGCGGTGATCCTGCCCATGGTCATTCCACCGGTGGTGGTGGGCTACTTCCTGCTGGTGCTGTTCGGCCGCGGCGGCCCGTTGGGGATCCACCTGGCCTTCACCTGGCAAGGCGCTGCCCTCGCGTCCCTGGTCATGGGCTCGCCCCTCATGATTCGCGCGATGCGCCAGGCCTTCGAGGATGTCGACCCGGGGCTCGAAGATGCCGCCGCCGTGCTCGGTGCGGGCAGGGTGCGGGTGTTCTTCTCGATCACCGTGCCGATGGCGATGCGTGGCCTGATCGCCGGCTCCCTGTTGTGCTTCGCTCGCAGCCTGGGGGAGTTTGGAGCCACAATCACCTTCGCGGGCAGCGTCGAGGGAGCCGGTCTCACGCTGCCGGTCGCGATCTGGAAGTCCCTGCAGGAGCCGGGGCCCACGGGGGAAGCCTGGGCCTGGCGCATGACCTGGATCTGTGTGGCAGTGGCGGTGGCAGCGACGCTGTTGACGGAGCTGATGGTGCGTCGTCGGCGCCAGGTCGGGGCCAGGCGATGAGCCTTCGGGCGAAGCTCCAGCTGTCCCGGGGCGCCTTCCACATGGACGTGGACCTGGACCTGGCGGCACCCATCACCGCTCTCTTCGGACCCAGCGGCAGTGGCAAGACCACGCTGCTGCACTGCCTGGCTGGCCTGATCCGCCCCCAGGGGGGTCGCATCCTCCTCGGAGATCGGGTGTTGTTCGACTCCGACACCAGGCGCTTCCTGCCGCCGCGCCGCCGTCGCGTGGGGATGGTGTTCCAGGACCTGCGCCTGTTCCCGCACCGCTGTGTCGAGGAGAACCTGCGCTACGGTCTGGCACTGGTGCCGGAGGGACGACACCGGCTGGAGCCCCGGGAGGTGATCGAGGCCCTGGAACTTGATCCGTTGCTGGTGCGGCGCCCGGATGAGATTTCGGGCGGCGAGCGGCAGCGGGTGGCCCTGGGCCGCGCGCTCCTGGCCATGCCGGATGCCTTGCTCATGGACGAGCCGCTGGCGTCCTTGGACCTGAAGCTCCGGCGCCAGATCCTGCCCTACCTGCGCTGGGTGCAGGAACGCTTCGAGATCCCGGTGGTATACGTGAGCCACTCGCTGCCGGAGATCCTGGAGCTCACCGACCAGGTCGTGGTCCTGGACCGCGGCAGGGTGAGGGGGCACGGGGAGGTGTTCGATGTCGTCGGCACCGCGCTTCACGGGACGCTGGATGAGCCGTTCTTCGCCGACGCCCTGGTGTCGGTGCGCGTCGAGGCCCTGCACCAGGAAGGGCACTGGCTGCGCGCCACCCTGGGTGGCCAGGCTGTGGTGCTGCCTTTCGCGCGGCTCTCACCCGGGAGCCTGGGCAAGGTCGTTGTCGGCCCGGAGGACGTGATCCTGGCCCGCGAGCGGCTCCGCGGGGTTTCCGCGCGCAACCAGCTTCGCGGCAAGGTCGCGCGCATCACTTCGTTGCACGGCAGGTTGCTGGTGCATGTCGAGATCGGGGACGCGGTGCTGCGGGCCGAGATCACCCAGGCGGCGCGTGCCGATCTCGGAGTCGAGATCGGCAGCGAGGTCTACTGCGTCGTCAAGACCTCGGCGTTCCGGTGGGTCTGATACCCGGCTGGGCCGCTACCGCTCGCACATGGGCAACAGCTTGTTCGGGGTCAGCATGGCCACCACCGAGCAGGCGGTGCAGAACACCTTGGCGGTGATGCAGTGGTGGCCGGTCCAGCTTCCATCCCGGTTCTGGCAGCGGATCAACGCCTTGCTGATCTTGGGGTAGAAGTGCCTGAAGTTGGTTTCCTCGCCCATGTGCAGCGCCTGCACCGCGAACAGGGCAGCCAGGAACTCCTCGCCGCCGGCGCGGCCACCGACGTCCTGGTCGAATTTCATTCGAAGCACGACCTTGCTGGCCTTCCTGATGTCAGCATCCTTCTCGCGGCCCATGCCGTAGAAGACCCGCAGCCCACCCGCCTGGGTGACGAAGCGCTCGCGGTTGCCCCATCTCTGCTCCCGGAAGATGCCGGTGCTGGCCTCGTAGCAGTCCCTCCTCAGGTACTTGAGCACGTTGTCCACGGACGCGCCGTGGATCGAGATGCCAACAGCGTGGGCCTGTCGCAGGGTCAACCAGGCCGTGACGGTGGTCAGCATCGGCTCGTAGCTGACCTCGAACGCGCCGTTCTTCTGTTGGAAGCTCGCGATCAGCGCGGTCAGCTCGCGCAGCTTGCGGCGAGCGAACTGCTCCTCGTGTTTCTCGAGCTCCAGGGGCAGGATCTGGCTCAACAGCAGGGCCGCGTAGTACACGTCGATGTTGGGTCCGAGCTTGCGTTGGATCAGCGTATGGTGCGGTTGGTAGGATGCGCCGCCGAAATTGAGCCCGTTCTTGATCCGCTTCAACGACCAGTCGACGGCCTTGCGGATCTGGCCGTGGTACTTGCCGCGGTTGATGGTGCTACCGGTGTTCATCAGGGCGATGATGGCCATCGCGGTATTGCTGACGTCGCCGGGATGGCCGCGGTCGTTGCCCCAGGAGCCGTCGCGGTTCTGTGCCTGGAGCAGCCAGGCAACGCCCCGATCGACGCATTGCTTCACCGGCGTGGGGATCGGGTCGGGGGGAAACGTGCTGCCGAGCCCGACAAGCACCACCAGTGGGATTCCCATGCTTCGAAACATCATGGTGTCGGCGCCTCCTGGACCGAACTGGAGTCTGGTGCGGGCATTGTAGTCTTCCGGGTGGCGGGGGAAAGTTGCCCACCATGGAATACCGCCACGTTGGGCGCTCCGGCCTTCGGGTCAGTGCGGTGAGTCTCGGTTCCTGGCTGACCTACGGCAACACCGTGGGGCAGCACGGCACCGACCGCATCGTCGCGATGGCCCTGGAAGGCGGCGTCAACCTGTTGGACACCGCCGACGTGTACAACCGCGGGGAGGGAGAGCGTGCCCTGGCCAAGGCGATTGCCGGGCGCCGCCGGGAGCACCTTGTCCTCGCCAGCAAGTGTTTCTTCCCCATGAGCGAAGACGTCAACGACCGTGGTCTCTCTCGCAAGCACATCGTGGAGTCTCTGCATCAGAGCCTGGCGCGCCTGGGCACGGACTACCTCGATCTCTACCAGTGCCACCGGCCGGATCCGCAAACCCCCGTCGAGGAGACGGCCATGGCGATGGACGACCTGATCCGCCAGGGGAAGGTCCTCTACTGGGGTGTGAGCATGTGGCCTGCCACCCTCATTGCGCGCGTCGTGGAGCTGTGCCGCAGTCAGAACCTGCACGCGCCGATCTCCAACCAACCGGTCTACAACCTCTTCGAGAGGGAGATCGAGGTCGACGTGATCCCCACCTGCGGCGAGCTGGGAGTCGGCCAGATCGTGTTTTCGCCGCTGGCCCAGGGAGTGCTGACGGGCAAGTACCGCCAAGGAGGCGT
>QJVU01000569.1 GCA_003235605.1 Planctomycetota bacterium
ACCTGGAGCTCGTTGTACAGCGGCGCCACGCCGTCGCCGGTGGCGAGGGACCTGTCGATATCCAAACGCCAGGCCTTCGTGAAGCTCACCACCACGGTTGCGCCCACGGCCACCTTGCCGTCGCGGGAGATGCCCAGGGCCTTGGACGAGTCGTGCGGGCCGTCCATGTGGCCCAGGCGCCAGAAGTAGTAACCGTCAATGGGCGTGGCCGGCGGATCCTCCGGGTCCTCCGGCGGTTTGCCGCCCTGGTTCCCGTTGGCCCCCCATGCGAAGGGGCCGGCCCCGAGCACCACGGCAAAGGCCACGATGATGACAATTAAGGTTTTTGTTTTCATATCATCTCTCCTTTCTGATAAGTTGATGCGAATGCGTTGAAAGCAGCTGCGGTCAGACCAACGATGTCGCTTTTCTCCGGCTTTGCCACCCCCTTTCTTCAACCAATTGCGAGCGCCAGCGGGACGGTCCCGGGTGCGCCCGCACGCCGGGCGCGGCGATGCGGCCCCCTTTTCAAAGGGGGCCGCACACTCTTAAAGACCGCCGGGCGAGCAATTGCACTATATTGCTCTGCGCGGTTCACGGTGTCGTCATGAAGTCGATCCGTCGGAACCAGATGTCGTTCCCGACGTCGTGCGGCGACAGGGGCCACTCGTCGCCGTCCGTCCACTGGTGCCAGATGGCGTAGAGCCGAGTGCCGCCTGGGTGCATGCGGATCTGAGCGTGCCCCTGGTGCGGAGATCCCTGCGCCAGCCAGGGCCAGCGGTAAACCGTCTCGCCGGCATCAGGGCTCGAGCTGTCCGGATTGATCACCCAGGGCACCATCAGCCAGGTCGAGCCGCCGTCGGTGGTGCGGCTGTAGAAGATGTCCTCCTTGATGGTGTCGGTCTCGCCCAGCGGCTCCCCGAGCCCGTGGAGGACCTCGGCCGTCCCGAAGGCCACATGGTAGATGAAGTTGCTCGGATCATTCGGATCCTGGGCTGTGTCGTCCTCGGGATAGGTTGGGTTGACGGTGCCCGGGCCCATGGGCGTAACCAGCCTGGGATCGGTCACCGTGTACTTGTTCCCCTTCAGCAGCGACACGTTGCGCCCTGGCTCGAACTCGCCCCGGCCATATTGGTACTGCTTCTCACTGTACTCGCCCGTCTCCGGATCGCGCTCGATGACGGTGTGGGTCGTCTCTTCCGGCCCGTTCGGGTCGGTCGTGAAGGTCTTTCCGCCGTCGAACGACCGGCGCACGAAGAAGTCCATGTGGTCACCGCCCAGGCGCCCCCAGTTCGGGGTGAAGGAATACCCGAAGACGAACAGGTCCCCGCGGAGGAAGCCGCGGTGGGCCTTGGCGTCGGAGTAGGGGTTCGCGAACGACTCGTCGGAGAGGTTGCCCTGGTACTGCTTCCACTTCCCGACTTTGTTCCAGGTGTTCCCCTCGCCGTCCCCTGCCTTCTCGACCGGGTCCATCGCCTCGACGGTCGCGGCGCTCATGTTCATGTGCCGCCGCTGATACCGCATGACGTTCGGCTCGGAGGTTTCCGCGCCCGTCTCGTAGCGCATCAGATTGCTGAACTTGTAGGGGTTGGCGCTCTTGTTGCTCATGTCCACCAGTGGCACCACGGCGCGGATCGCGAAGACGTCCGAAGGCTTGCCGCTGCCCTCGCGCCCCTGCCTGTAGACCGCCACCAGGGACGTGCGCTGCTTCGAATTGTACTTCGTGAGCCACTCCTTGGGCTGGGCGATGAAGCGGATCCGCCGGGCGTTTTCCGTTTTGTACTGGCGGAAGATGCCGGTGCTTTCGCCCGCGGCGTCTTTGTAGTAGATCGGGATGAGGTTCCCGACATCGTCGAGGGCGGGTAGGTTCAGCACGTTCCCGCCGCTGACCTGATCCGGCTGGTCGAACTTGAACGAGTGGTAGATGATGTTCTTGCCCTTGTCGTCCGGCTCGGGCCGGTCCGCGTCCTCGTCCTCGCCGTGCTCCCCTTCGGGGGGAATGCCGAGGCCCTTGGTTTCTTCATACCCGAGGATGGTCCACCCGCCCGGCATCACGAAGATGGCCGGCCGGCCGGCGCCGGTGTCCCCGTCCAGAGGACGCCCGTCGGCGGTGACCACAACCGTCTTTTCCAACCCGGCCTTGTTGACGAAACGATACCAGCGAATAGCGGAACCGGGGCGGTAATCGCCCTCGTCGGCCTTGTCCCAAACGGCGGTGCCGCCGGATTGGTCCGCCAGACCGAGGACCGGAAGCATGTAGGCGTATCGCGCCATGCCCCAGCCGCCGCCGGGGCCGCTGTTGCCCCCGCCGGGCTCGGTGTCCGGATCCTCACAGTCACCTTCGGACTCATGTTCGCTCGCCAGGTAGTCCTCCTCCAAGGCTCCTTCCAGAGGGATGTAGGAGCCGGTCGTCGGGTCGATCAGCGGCAGGCCGGTGTCCGGGTCGAGCTGCACCTTCAGGTTGTCGGTGTTCACCGTGTTGTTGTCCGAGACCCGAACGGGCAGCGAGAACGGCACCAGCCACTTCGGCCGGTTCGAGATTTCGGGTTGTTGCCCGTGCTCGTCGGGTCCACCGCCCAGCTCATCGGCCGAATAGTCTGCCGTCGGGTTCCAGTTCCCGTCGATCAGGCCGAAGTCCGCGTACTTGAGGAAGCTGTACCAGATGTCGGTCTTCTTGTGGACCGTGGCGCCGCTCCAGCCGTCGCCGCCGCCCTTGCAGCTGCCCGGGAGCAGCCCGCCCGGGTCTTCCTGCCAGGCGATGGCGAAGCCGACGTTCTTGGCGCTGCTCGCCATCGGGAAGAAGGCGTCCCGGCGGCCCGAGGTGAGGCGCTCCGGCTTGAACCAGACGACCTCGCCGATCTCGCGGCCTGAGAACTGGCTTGCGTTGCCCTCCCAGACGAGCACGCCACGGGCCGCCCACAGGGCGTAGTAGGGGATCTCGCCGATGCCCTGGTCGCCCACGTCCTTGTCCTCGTCATAATTGACGGACCCCTGCTTGCCGCGCACGCCCCAGACGTCGTTGACGGCGTAGGCGTCGTCGTAGGGGTAGTCGTCGTCGGTCTTGATCGAGAAACTGGGTTTGCCGCCCCGCGCGTAGGCGCTCGTCCACACCACCAGGATCTTGTCCTCCGCGATCTTCTGCTGCGGCGCGCGGGAATTGCCGGGGAATTTCTCTCCGGTCTCCAGGGTGAACGACGACCTGCTGGCCATGTGGGAGACGTTGAACCGCTTCCAGGTGGCCCCGTCGTCCATCGAGACAGCGGTGATGATGTCGGAGCCGCCGCGCGTGATGCCCGTCGCCGTGTTGGGCTCCTGCTCCTCGGTGTAGGTGACGAACAGCGGTTTCACTTTGTCGCGGGTCTCGATGACGTTGCCGTCGTCGTCGCGGTATTCGACTGTCGCCGCGTCACCGTTGGCGGTCTTGGCCGGCACCCAGACCGGCATGATGTCCAGTTTGGGCTTGTCGACCGCGTATTCCGGGGACTTGGAGACGTTTCTGCGCACCAGGCTGGACCCGATCGATTGCCCGAGCCAGGCCAGGGCGTCCTCGGCCGAGACGCCGTTCAGCTGTGAAATCAGCTCGTCCATTTGCCCGATTTTGCCGAAGTCAAGCTCGGTCAATGAGAGGTTGCCCATCTTCTCCAGCAAGGCCGCGGCAGATTCTTCCGTAATCGTGATCGGTTCGTTCGAGTCGCCATCGTCGTCCAGGCTCATCAGCAGGCGCCCCAGGTTGACGACCGCCGGGTCCGTGATCTCCTGGCCGGGGAAGATGTCCAGCGGGGAAATGCGCTGGTCGGCCACTGCCGAGCCGATGGACACACCGCCGATCGACAGCTCGACGATTTCCCCGGGAAAGAACGAGAATCCCCCCTCGGCCCCGATGCTGCCGTTGTGGGTTGGGGTGCTGTAACCCAGGCCGTGGACCGGCCCGGCGAACGTGCCGTGCTTGGGATGCTGCAGCTCATAACTGAAGGCGAAAGCGTTATCAGCCCATGTGGTGCGCTGCAGATCGAGCGGAACGTTCGGATTCAGGGCCCAGGCATTAAAAATGACCGGGACCTTATCTGTCGTTTTAAGTTCCACATAGGCCGCGACCGTCACGAGGCGCTTCTGCAGCCAGGGCTCTCCCCACTGCCCCCACTGAAGGCCTGCAAGTTCCGAGAGATGGACCGTCAGCGGGTATTCATCCGGCGGATTTTTATTGTAATTCGCGCCATAGGTCCACTCCCCGTAGTCCGCTTGAACCAACGAAGCCTGATACTCCACCACCGATTCCCGGTAATAAGGATTCGTAAAAACCTCCAAAGTACTCGCCAATTCCTCGTACTTTCCCACCAAGGCCGAGTACGCCTTCAGCAAATCCTCGAATGACTCATCGACGTTCTCGGCCGACTGGCTCGCTGCCAAGTATTGCTGGTATTCCTCCAGCCATTCCGGGGACGGGTCCACCAATTCCTGACAATCTTCCAGCAATGCCTCGTAGTCGCTCACCAGATCCGGATACGCTACCGGGATCGGCGGCTGAACAGGCACGGTGTCCAGGTAGACACTCACCTTTCTCAGCACGCAACGGTCGCTGAAGGGTTTGACGACGACGTTGATGTCCATCACCGTGTTCCAGACCTCCACCGTGCCGACTTGCTCGAGTGTCTTGGTGACCAGGCCCGCCTCGAGCATTCCCACCGTCCCGTGGACGGTCACGTTGTCCGCCTGCGCTAGGGGTGTACCCAGCAGCAGAAGCAAGGCAATTAAGATGATCTGCTTTTTCATAACGTTCTCCTTTCCTCTATCTCAGGTTCGATCGGCTGCGGGTTGGAGCCGGAAGCGTGCACGCTACGGGGCGGTGGAGCGGCCTCTCTCGTCTCGGGTGTTCCGGATGGACGCGTCTCCCGTCCCGCAACAATCCGTTTCTCGGCGACCTCTGCATTGTTATGCGCCAGGTCGATTTTGACCGGTCAAGTGAGCTCCTCTTCGACGCCGAGGCTGCCGGCCGCCAGGCACAGCAGCATGAACAGTAATATTCCCAAAACCTTTTGCGTAAATTTAAATATTATTTTCACCTCCTTGGTTGAGTCGGTTATGGCGATCGGTCCCGGGTTTCAGGACTGCCACCCG
>QJVU01000594.1 GCA_003235605.1 Planctomycetota bacterium
GGAACCCGGAGTGGAACTCTCCCAGGTTCACCCCCAGGAGCACGTTCTCGGTGATCGTGAGGAACCGGTTGCTGAGGTACTTCCACCAGGGCATCTTGCTCTTGAGACACTCCCTGCGCGTTCGTATCCGATTGCCCAGCAACATGTCGCACACACCGTGGTTCACCATCTGCACGAAGGCCGGGATCAACCTCGCGTCGTACTGCCCGTCCGGGTGCAACATCACGATGATGTCGGCGCCGCGTTCCAGGGCGGCCCGGTAGATCTGCTTCTGGTTGCCGCCGTAGCCGCGGTTCTGGGGGCTGCGGATCACGAACAGACCCAGCTTCTCCGCCATTTCGGCGGTGCCATCGGTGCTGGCATCGTCCCCCAGGATCAGGTCGTCATAACAGCCCTCGGGGATCTCCTTGAGGGTCTCCCGCAGCGTCCTGGCCGCCTGATAGGCGGGCATGCAGATGGCGACCCGCGGCCTCGCTCCCCTGGCCTCGCCCGTCACTCCAGGGGCTCCAGCCTGACCTTGCCGCGCCGGCGGAACCTGAGGCGGATCGGCACTTCACCACACGCGAATGCCGACCGGAGGACATTCTGCAGGTAGCGCTCGTACTGGCCGCGGAACAGCTTCGGCTCGTTGACGAAGATCGTGATGGCGAGCGGCTGGACTCCGACCTGGGTGGCGTAGAACAGCTTGGGCACCGGTCCCTTGCCCTTGGGGCTCAGTTTCTCCCGGGCCTGCTGCAGGACCTCGTTGAGCTTCGGGGTCGGGATCTTCGTGGCCGCCTGACCGCGGATCTCGAACAGCAGGTCCAGCGTTGGGTCGACGTTGAGACCCTGCAGAGCGGAGATGAAGGAGACTGGGGCAAAGGCGAGGGCAGGCAGCTGCTGGCGGATGTAGCTGTCCCACTTCTTCAAGTCGATTTCTTCGGCAAGGTCCGCCTTGTTGCCCACGAGGATGACCGGCTTGAACTGCTCGATGCAGTAGTTGGCCAGCTTCTTGTCGACCTGGCTGATCTCGTCTGCCATGTCGAAGAGATGGAGTACCACATCGGCCCTTCGGATACTCGCGAAGCTGCGCGCATGGGAGAAGAACTCGATGGCATCCTCGATGGACCGCTTCTTGCGGACGCCGGCGGTGTCGATGGCCAGAAACCGCCTGCCGCGGTGTTCGAACTCGACATCCACTGCGTCCCGGGTGGTACCCGGGACCGGCGATACGATCACGCGCTCCTCCCCCACCAGCTGGTTGATCAATGTGGACTTGCCGGAGTTGCGCTTGCCGACAACGGCAAAGCGCAGGACCTCGTCTTCGACGTCCTCGGCCAGTTCGTCCTTGGAGGGCAGACGCTCCACGATCCGGTCCAGGAGGTCCGATGCACCGAAGCCTTCCTGCGCGCTCACCGGCATCGGCTCGCCATAGCCCAGCCGTACCCATTCGCCGACGGAGTACTCCTCCCAACGGGACTCCACCTTGTTCACCACAAGGATCACGGCTCCCGCCTTGCGGCGCAGGCGCTGGGCCACGAGCTCGTCCCCCGGTACCAGACCCTCCTTGGCATCCACGACAAAAAGGACCAGGTCCGAGAGGTCCAAGGCCACGCTGATCTGGCTCTCGATATGCTCTTTCAGGAGAGCGTCGTCCACCAGGCCGAGGCCGCCGGTGTCGATGATCTCGAACCGCCGACCTCGCCAACCAAGGACCACCGTCACGCGGTCCCGGGTGACGCCGGCGGTGGGCTCGACGATGGACACGCGTCGACCCGCCAGCCGGTTGAGCAGGCTGGACTTCCCCACGTTGGGGCGGCCGACGATGGTTATGCGGGCAAGGGCCATTGGCTCCGGAGACACTAGAAAGCTCGTCCTGACATCCTACCTTGTGCACCCAAGCACGCATGAGCAAGAACCACGACCCAGAGCTGCTGGCCAGTATCACCCGTCGGGCCTTTGTGCAGATGGTGGCAATGATCCACATCGCCAACAACCGGGACATTGCGGTCAAGGGTGATCCCAAGGTGGGAGGGCACCCGGCGGCCTGCGCTTCCTGCATGGAGATCCTGGCCGCACTGCATCTCGTGGTGCGGGAACCGGCCGACTACGTCTGCTGCAAGCCCCACGCGTCCCCCACCGACCATGCCCTGCACCACCAGCTGGGTCTGTTCCGCAACGCCGACGGCGAATGGGCGACGCCGTCCCAACGGGAGGCGGCGATGGCCCGGCTCAGGGACTTCTCCCACGACGGCCAGCCGGTGTTCCAGTCCTATCACGCCGAGGCCGACCCGGACAGCTTCCACTTCCTCCCCTCGGGCTCGGTGGGCATCCCGCCCGTGGCCGCGGTCTACCTGGCCCTGGCCCACCGCTACGCCCGCAGCCATGGCTGGGAGGTCCCGACCCCCCACTTCTGGTGCATGATGGGCGACTCGGAGTTCCGGGAGGGCTCGCTTATGGAGGTGCTTCCGGAGGTAGCCGAGCGGGAGCTCGGACGGGTCACCTGGATCGTGGACTACAACCGCCAGAACCTGGACGGCACCCGCATCCCCAACAAGCGCGGTCTGAAGGGCACCGATGCCGACCGCATCCAGCGGACCTGCGAGGCCAACGGCTGGCGGGTGATCCAGGTCCGCCACGGCTCCTACCGCGAACAGCTGTTCAGGAAACCGGGGGGCAAGTCCCTGCGCCATGCCCTGGAAGAGGGCATGACCGACTACCACTTCCAGATGCTGCTCTGGAAGCGGGACCCGGCTGCGATCCGCGAGGCCCTGCTCGGCGCCGACGAAGGCTGCAAGGCGCTGCTGGACGACCTGACCGACAACGACGTGCTCCGGCTCTTCGAAGACCTGGGTGGGCACGACCTGAAGGTCCTCATCCAGGCCCTCGAGGACAGCAAGACGGGGGAAGGACCCACGATCCTCGTGGTCCACACCATCAAGGGACGGGGACTCTCCTCGTTCGCAGCTCCCGGCAACCACTCGGCGCTGCCGCAAGAAGAAGAGGTTCACCGGCTCCTCCGGGAGGCGGGCCTGTCCAGCGAGCGGCCGTTCGAACCGTTTCCCGAGGAGTCCCCCGAAGGCCGTTGGCTCAGAGAACGGTCCGGCTTCCTGAAACAGGGCATCCACGAGCACGAGACCATGTTGCACCACAACCTCGAGAAGGTGCGGCAGCAGCTGGCGGGCGTGGGTGGCGTTCCCGACTCCCTGGACATCAACCTCAAGCTGGTGCCGATGGTCCACACCCAGTGGATGTGGGGCCAGCTGGCAGCCAAGCTGGTGCGCATCGGGGTCTTCGACGAGCTGCAGGCGGCGGACAAACCCGCCGGCCGCGAGCTCTCCCAGGAGGAGACGCGTTGGAGCCCGGTGGCGGACCTGATCCTGACGATGGCCCCGGACGTCGGCACCAGCACCAGCATCAACCCGGCCATGGACGAGAAGGTCTACGGACCGGACTACGAGACCAACTGGGAGAAGAAGCTGGAACTGCAGGAGCGCCTGCGGCCGGAGCTGGCCCCCACCGACGAGGCCTGGACACGACACATCCGCTTCGAGATCGCCGAGGCGAACTGCATGAGCGCGGCGGGAGCATTCGGCAAGATGCGCGATCTCCTGGGCATCCCTTACCTGCCGATGATGACGGTCTACGACTTCTTCATCAAGCGCGCCCTCGACCAGCTCTACTACAACCTGTACTGGGACTCCGGCTTCATCCTGGTGGGCACGCCCTCAGGAGTCACCCTCGCGCCCGAGGGTGCCCAGCACAGCTGGAAGTCCGACATCCAGATCCCCAACCTGATCACCTGGGAGCCGGCCTTTGCCGTCGAGATGGATTGGATCCTCTGCGATGCCATCCGTCTGCACATGGAGAACGACAACGCCGGTCGCAGCGGTGTGTTGATCCGCGCCGTGACCCGGGGCATCCGGCAGGACCTGCTGCTCAAGAGCCTGCGCAGGCAGGTGCGCTTCAAGAAGGACCTTCCCCAAGGCGCCGAGCTGGGAGTGTCCAGCGCCGATGGCGGCTTGCCGGAGTCCGAGGTCTTGAGCCAGGACGACGCCCAGATCTTGTCCGCGCGGCGCCGGGACGTCCTCTGCGGCGCCTACTACCTCTGCGATTACCGGGGCTATCGGGGCTACAACCCCGGCGAGAACGTCGTGCACGTCTTCGTCATGGGAGCTCTGGTGCCGGAGGCACTCGAGGCCAGCCACTGCCTTCTGGAGCGGGGGATCTATGCCAACGTCATCGTGGTCACGTCCCCCAGCCTGCTCCTGGGCCTGCAAGGCAAGGCGGACGACTTCCAGCACCTGCGAAACACCCTCGGGATCAACGGTGACCTGCACCTGTCAGGGAAGGGCGCCGCCGTGGATACGCTGGATGCCGTCGATCTGGCTGGACGCCGCGTGCCCGTGGTGAGCATCCACGACGGCGAGGAGGGACTGCTGGACAACATCGGATCCGTCGTCGGCGTGAAGCAGCTGAGCCTGGCCATCCGCCGCTTCAGCAAGTGCGGCACACCGGCCCAGGTCTATGGGTACCAGGGCCTGGATCCGGACAGCATCGCCGCCGCCTGTGGGCGAGCCCTGGCCGAGACCGCCCTCGAGGAGGTGCGCCTCACCGGCGCCGCGCTGCGAATGATCCAGCAGCGCCAGGGACAGACCGCCGTCCCCTGGCGGGAGCTCTGGCCGGAGCAGGTCTAGGAGCCCGGGGAACGATTCTTGGGTGAGGGTCGCGCGGCCAGACACGACAAAAACCCGGCTGCCCGACCGAAAGTTGCGCGTTCTGTTCGGCCAGCTACGTCTACACAGCGACGGTCCCATTCGGAGAGGAACGGCTAACATGCCCGCCATGATCCCTGCTCGCGTCCACGCTCCTCAGACCTCGGGCCTCACTGCTCTCCTGGCGGGTGCCGCCCTGGTCCTCGCCGGCTACCTGGTCCTGGACCGGGCCGGGGTATTCGACCCGGCGCCCAGCGCGGAGCCGCGCCCGGTGAGCGCCCGCGGGGACCTGGCCGCCATGGAGAAGACCACGATCGAGATCTTCGAAAGGAACTCGCCGTCCGTGGTCCACATCACCACCTGCTTCGAGGGCCGTGACGGTACCCTCATCCCC
>QJVU01000696.1 GCA_003235605.1 Planctomycetota bacterium
GCCAGTCGCTTAGCAAACTTCTCCAGAAATTCTCCAGGAGCCTCACCCAGGTGGGCCTGGCGGCAGGCCACGGCAGCGGTGTCATGCCAGTAGTAGAGACGCTCCCGGGACAGATCCTCGAAGATCGCACCCAGGGCCACCACTTCGCCCAGCCCAGCCACATGACGGCTCGGGGTAAGACAGAACCGGGTCTCCGGGAACGCCCGGGCAAGGTAGTGGAGGTTGCGGCAGGCGGCGTCCAGGGAGGTGTTCAAGTCCGCCCGCCGGGCCTCCAAGGCCACCATGGCGCTGTGGGGAAAGCGGGTTTCGGCCAGGTCCACCGGCCCCGGCTCGGTCCACCGCAGCACCCCTGGCTCCAGGACGACGGTCTCACAGCCCAGGTCCCGGGCAAGGGCCACCGCGCCGGCGACCGCTGCTACCGCGGACTCCACGTCGGCAGCGTTGTTGGAGCAGAGGCCGGCCTCGGCGATCTGCTTGGGGTCCACCAGGCCCGAGACCCGGACTGCCGGGACCCGGACCGGCAAGCCGACCAGAGCTTCCCGCAGCCGTCGCCACTCCACGGGTCGCGGACCCGGCGCCGGAACCACGCCGGCGAAGCCCCGGTCCAGCACCCAGGTCAGGAGGCCTCGAGGCTCTGTAGGACCGTGGAGCATGGCCCAAGCCCCACCGAGAAATCGTTCCACTGCCATGTCATCGCCTCCGTTTCATGGCACCATCCCCGTCGCTCGTTCCATCCGAGGACCCAGAGGTATCAGGAGGTAGCGTCATGATCCAGAGGATCCAGGGGGTCGGTGGCATCGTTCTCGCGCTGCTGTCGAGCCTCGCCTGTCCTGGGCCGGCCATGTCCCAGGGAAAGCAACCAGCCGAGGACCCTGTGCATCGAGCGGTTCGCGAGTACAGGACCAAGGTGGACGACCTGGAGCGCCGCACCAAGCAAATCCTGACCAGGCGTCAGCAGCAGCTTGACGAGGCGGCTGCCGTGCAGCGGGAGTTGACGGCCCGCAACGCCCAGCTGAACACCCTGGTAGCCGAGCTCAGGGACCAGCTGGCTGCCGCCGATGCCGAGCGTCATCGACTGCAACGCTCCCAGGAGAAGCGTGAGGTTGGAAGCCGTGGGACCGGAAACGCGCAGGCCACCGGGAAAGCGGCGAAGACAGAGAAAGTAGAGAAAGCTGTTTCCTGGCCGGCCAAGGAACGTGTGCAGCAGCTGGAGGACCGGCTTACCAGCATGGAAGGCTCGGTCCGGCGCCTGCGGCGAGAGGTTCAAACGTTGCTGAGGCAATCGGCCACCAGAAACCGAGCGGCCCCGGGCGCGACGCAAGGGGACACCCACATTCATATCCACATCCACGGCGGCGCCGTGAACCTCCACTTCGGCGGAGGCGCACAGGGCGAGCGCCACGAGAATGACGACTCCCTGGTTGGCGAACTGCACAAGGAACGGTAGTGGCCCGGTACGGGGTCGTCGACATTGGCTCGAACGGCATCCGCATGATCCTCGCGGAGATTCGGGATGGGCACTTGAAAGTGCTGAGTTCCCGCCGCGAGCACGTCCGTCTTGGAGAAGACGTCTACCGGGACGGACGAATCTCTGACGCGGTCATGGACAGCGTCGTAGCGGCCACCCGGGGTTTCGCCCGCGATTTCGAGGCGGCCTCCGTACAGCGTGCCAAGACGATTGCCACAGCCGCCACCCGCGAAGCTGCCAACAGCGACCTGCTGGTCGCTCGAGTCAAGCAAGCGACCGGACTCGACGTCGAGGTAATCAGCGGTGACCGAGAGGCCATGCTGCTGTGCATGGCAGTGCGCGGACGGATGCACATGGAGCGTGGCCGCTCGCTGCTGCTGGACCTGGGCGGAGGTAGCATCGAACTAGCCGCAGTAGACAACGGTGCGGTGCGGGGCGCCTCGTTTCCACTTGGGGCGCTGCGCCTCCTGCGTGGCGCACTGGACGCTACCGGACTCGTGAGCGGAGATGACTTCGTGGCTGCGCTGCGCCAGCAGGTGCAGGCGAGTCGGGAGAGGCTGGCCGCTCTGGTACAGCCTCCGTTCGACCGCTTTGCTGTTGTGGGAGGCAGCATGGAGACGCTGGAGGAGCTGGCGGCGGAAGAAGGCGCCACCTTCGTTTCGGAGGGTATCGCAGCGGTGTCCCTCGACGCCCTGCGGGCGTTGCTGCCTCGCCTCTCGTCGCTGACCCCGACCGCGCGACAAACCCGATTCCGTCTCCCAGCCGAGCGCGTCGACACGATCGTGCCGGCTGCGGTGGTGACCATCTACGTCGGCGAACTCGCGGGCGTCCGCCACGTGACGATTCCAAGAGTGGACCTCAGACACGGGCTACTGTGGGAGCTGGACGGCGCTACGCTCTCGATTGGCGATGGTGACCACTGACCACGAAAGCAAGCGGCTCAGGATGGTGGAGGAGCAGCTTGCGCGTCGGAACATCCATGATGCCGCCGTGCTCGCCGCGATGCGGACCGTGCCTCGTCACTTGTTCGTGCCGCCAGAGCTGAGGTCTCAGGCCTACGAGGACCGAGCCCTGGGCCTGGGACCGGGTCAGACCATATCGCAACCCTACATCGTTGCGCTCATGACCCAACTGGCCGAGGTGGTCGGCAAGCCGCGGGTGCTGGAGGTGGGCACAGGCAGCGGCTACCAGGCGGCCGTGCTTGCCGAGCTTTGCGGCGAGGTCTACACCATCGAGCGCGATCAGTCCCTCGCGACAGCTGCGCGGAAGAACTTCCTGCGACTGCACTACAACAATATCCACGTTCGTCACGGCGACGGTCGGCTGGGCTGGCCGGAGGCAGCCCCCTTCAACGCCATCCTCGTCACCGCCGTAACCCGCGAGGTTCCGACGGCCCTTGCGGAACAGCTGTCAGAGGGCGGCCATTTGGTGATCCCGATCGCCAAACCGTTCGGCAACCAAGTCCTCAGATGCATGGTGAAGACCGCCAGCGGTCTGGACTCCAAGGACATTCTCAAGGTGCGGTTCGTCCCGCTCGTCGATGACAGCATCCGCTGAGGCGCTTGGATGAAGACGGTCATCCAACGGGTGAAACGCGCCCATGTCCGGGTTGGAAGCAGAGTCGTCGCAGAGATCCGGCAGGGCGCGTTACTTTTGCTTGGCGTGGAGAAGGGTGACACCGAAGCGGACGCAAGAGCCACCGCCCGCAAGATCGTTGCGCTGCGGTTCTTTCCCGGTACGACACCGATGGACAAGACGCTCCTGGACGTGGGCGGGGCCTGCCTCGTGGTCAGCCAGTTCACCTTGGCAGGCAGTCTCCGCAAGGGCAACCGGCCGAGCTTCACCGCCGCTGAAGACCCGGCTTCCGCCGAGAGCCTCTACATGAAGGTCGCCGAGCTCATCAAGGAGCGCGGCATCCCGGTCGAAACCGGCGTGTTCGGCGCCGCGATGGAGATCGAACTGGTGAACGACGGTCCCGTGACGTTCCTGCTCTCCACCAAGGGCGGAGCCGTGCTCAGCAGTTGAACATGCAGAGGATACGCTCCACTCCCCGCAGATAGGAGCCACCAAACAGCCGAGTGTGCACCAAGTAGGGATAGAGATTGTAGAGATGGCAACGCTGCTCCGTGAAACCCTCCGCAATGGGCCGCTCGGCAGAATAGGCAGCGAAGAAGGCTTCACCAAAAGTCTGAAACATCGTGAGGAAGGCCAGTTCCACCTCCGGATGTCCGAAATAGATCGCCGGGTCCAAGAAGCCTGTGATCCGGCTGCCCTGCGCAAGGACGTTGCCAGACCAGACATCTCCGTGGAGCAGCGAGAGTTGACCGGGTTCGTCGATCCACTCGCCCAAGCGTTCCGCCAGCCTCTGGACGCGTAGCAACGTGTTCGCGTCCAGACGACCATGGTCGTGGGCGGTTCTGGCCATATGCACCAGACGGTGTTCCGCAAAGAAGCTCACCCATGAGTACGTCTCGGGATTGGGTTGGTGCAGGCCGCCGATCAGGGTGTCTCTCGACAGCCCACACAGATCCCGCATCACGCCATGCAGCGAAGCCAGGAGCTGGGCGGCATGCTCTTGTGCATGGCGGTCGAAGATCTGACCACCGGGTAGCCACTCCATCACGAGCAGGTTGGGAGAGGCATGCAGCACCTTGGGCACGGGCAGGTGCGGGGCCAGGTACTCCAGCATGTAGCCCTCCACGTCCAGCTTCCCGGTTCTTGAGCGGTCCACCTTGGCGACCAGCTTGTCATCGCCACGTGTGGTGACCAGGTAGACCTCCCCCACGCAGCCGCCGCCCAGCGGCGACACACTGCTTGGCGCCTGTCCCAGGGCCTCGGTCAAGAGCTCCTGGTGCGGCATAGCCATGGGGCAAGGTCTAGTGGTTGCGACGGATATGTTCCAGCAGTCCCTCAGACGCCAGCTCCACCATGTCGAGGACGATCTCGAAGCCGCCGCTGCCGCCGCAGTAGGGGTCGGGAACCTCCTCGGTCTCCAGTCCGACGGAGTAGCTCATGAACATCTGCAACTTGCCGCGGTGTTGCGACGGGCACTGCCTTCTCAAGATCGCCAGATGACCCCGGTCCATGGCAAGGATGTAGTCGAACTCCTCGAAGTCCTCTGCCTGGATCACCCGCGCTCTCTGACGGCTCAGGTCGTAGCCGCGGCGGGCCGCCGCCCGCTGGCTGCGGGCGTCAGGCGCCTTGCCAACGTGGTAGTCATGGGTCCCGGCGGAGTCCACGCGAACCCGATCCTGGAGCCCGGCCCGCTGGACCAGCTCTGCGAAAACCCCCGCCGCCGTGGGCGAGCGGCAGATGTTCCCGGTGCAGACGAACAGGACCGAGACCTGAACCCCTCCGACACCCATCGACCCCTACGACAACCCTCGGACTTGGCTTTGACAAGCTTCCCCCCCTGCCACATTGGCAGCCCAACGCCGATCCCGCGCCATCCTGGCCCAAGGCTTGGCAGTCCTAAGTCGTTGATTCCACGGTAGAACGGGCTTGGCATACTGCCTCGCGCCTGGCATGCCTTGTGCTCAACCGAGCCGCATGGACACGAACAAGCTCACCCAGAAGTCCCAAGAAGCCCTCGCCACGGCCCAGAACGACGCCATCTC
>QJVU01000618.1 GCA_003235605.1 Planctomycetota bacterium
CGCCATGCGCTCAAGGTGGACTTCTGGGACGTGAACGACATGGCAGACAAGATCCTCGCGGCCCTCGCCTACCCGACGCTGCACGGGGAGATCTCCAAGCACGCTGATCGGGAGCTGGCTGGATTGAGTTGGGCCTCTGCCGCGGAACAGGTTCAGCAGGTCTACCGCGAGGTGACGAGGAGCAATCCACGCCCAGCGTGAAGTCAGCTTGAAGCCTGACACCGCCAGGGCGCGGACGGTGCGGGCGCACAGAGCCTGCGCATTCCGTGCCCGGTTGCTACGCACCATGACGGATCGGCAGGTGGGACAGCCGGGACCTATTAGACAAGCTGGAGAACGACATGGAGGTCCGGCCCGATGCAGACTCTTGCCAGGATCGTCGCGCGGCGACAGCCGTTGGCACCGAGCCGTGGATGCTGCGGCCAAGCGCGGCTCGGTCCTGCTCCTGGTGCGGGACGGCGCATACACGCACTACGTTGTTCTGAGGATTCGACCCTGAGCAGAGAAGAGGACTGAGCCGTGGAGTCACAAGCCACTCCGCTCGATGACAAGCGGAAGTACGAGCCCGGCTCCCGCATGCCATGGCATGGCAGGCCGGTTGCTCCAGGTCCCGCGGACGAGCCGGACCGGCCGGGAACCCAGCCGGGGAACCGGCCGGCAATCCGGATCGGACGCATCTTCGGGATCGAGGTGGGGCTGGACTGGAGCTGGCTCTTCATCTTCCTGCTGATCACCTTCTCCCTGACCCAGGGGTTTGTTCATGAAGAGAGTTGGGGGCATGGGAGAGCCTGGGGTGCCGGCCTCCTGACCAGCGTCTTGTTCTTCGTCTCGATCCTCCTCCACGAACTGGGTCACAGCCTCACGTCCCAACTGCTCGGGTTGCCGGTTCGCTCGATCACCCTTTTCATCTTCGGGGGGCTGGCACGCCTGAGCGGGGAACCGACACGTCCACGGGACGACTTCCTGATCGCAGCGGCCGGCCCCGCGGTCAGCGTCACCCTCGGTCTTGCCTTTCTCCTGGGTGGCAGGCTGATGCCGGATTCCGGCGCCGTAGCCGACATCCTGCGCGTATCCTTCGACTGGCTCGGCGTGACCAACCTCATGCTGGCCGCCTTCAACCTGGTGCCCGGCTTCCCATTGGATGGTGGCCGCTTGTTGCGGGCGCTGGTCTGGCATTTCAGCGGGAGCTTCGAGAAAGCCACGTACGCCGCCAGCGCCATCGGGACCGGGTTTGCGTACGCGCTGATTGCAACAGGTATCTTCACCGCCCTGTTCCTTGGTGCTCTGTTTGCGGGGATGTGGCTGGCTTTCATCGGATGGTTCCTGCTCACGGCCGCCCGAGGGACCGCCCAACGCGTAACGCTGGAACGCGAGCTCGGATGTGTCCCGATTGCAACGGCCATGGATACCCTCGAGCCGACGGTGGACGTAGACGCCACCGTGGCGGAAGTGCTCGAGAGCTTCGTCCTGGGTCAAGGCCGGCGCAGCCTCTTCGTGACGGAGCATGGCCACGTGGAAGGATTGATCACGCTTCACGAGATCAAGCGATTGCCAACCGGACAGCGGGCTCTTACACCCGTTCGGGATATCATGCTTCGCAGACAGCAGCTGGTGACCGCAAGAAAAGACGAGTCGCTTTGGCGAGCCTTCACCCTCATGAACGAAGCTGAGGTCGGCCAGGTCCCGGTCGAGGAAAACGGCGAGATCATCGGGGTCGTCAGCCGCGAGAGGCTCGTCGGGATCCTGCACAACCTGCGTCAGTTCCAGGACGACTCACAGGCGCGGCTGCCATCAAGGCCCGGTTGCTGATGGCGCGGCCTTCACGGCGTTCAGGTTGCGGTCTTGTTCTCGCGCTCCTGATCGGCAGCTGTCGCATCGGACCCGACTATGAGCAGCCGGACGTCTCCAGGTACACCAACCCGGCATGGCGTGAGCCGTCAGGTCCCGAGGTCAGCGCAGCGCGCACCGAGCTGGCCTACTGGTGGCAGCGCTTCGGCAGCGCCGAGCTGGATGCCCTGGCCACGCGCCTTGTCCGCGAGAACCTCTCGCTCGGTGAGGCACGCCAGCGCATCGTTGCGGCGCGCGCGCAGGCCGGGATCGTGGATGCCGAGCGTCTGCCGCAGGTATCGGGCAGGCTGAACTACGAGCGCGCAGGCACTGGCGACAAGAGCCTGAACTTCGTCGGACCGCCGCCCGGCAAGACCGTGAACGTCTACTCGGCAGGTGTCACGGGTGGTTGGGAGATCGATTTCTGGGGGCGCGTTGGTCGGCTTGTCGAGGCCGCCAGCGCGGAGATCGCGATCGCGATCGAGGACTACCGTGACGCGGCCGTGTCGTTGCTGGCGGAGCTGGCACTCGCATACGTCGATGCGGTGACGCTGCGCCAGCGCATCGACGTGCTCCACCACAACATCGACCTCCAGGAGCAAACCGTGCGCATCGCGCAGTCACGCCTGGATGCCGGCAATGGCTCGCGCCTGGATGTCGAGCAGAGCCAACGCGAGCTCGAGCTCTCCCGAGCCCGCGTCCCGGAGCTCATGCGCGCAGCGCGCGTCGCGGAGAACCGTATCGCCGTCCTGGTCGGCGCCCGCCCGGCGGACAACCTTGTCACGGCGAAGGAGACCCTGACACTTCCAGCCGACGTCGGTACAGGGCTGCCCGCCCACCTGCTGGCGCGCCGCGCCGACGTGCGGGCAGCCGAACGACGGCTCGCGGCGGAGGTGGCGCGCATCGGCGCAGCCGAGGCCGAGCGCTACCCGCGGATCACGATTTCGGGAACGCTGGCGATGAGCGCGATGAATACCAACAACCTCACCGCCGGTGGGGACGCACTGAGCTACTCGGTCGGACCTGTCCTGAGCATTCCGCTATTCACCGGGGGTCGCATCGACAGCCAGGTGCGATTCCAGGAAGCGCGCGCCAACGTTGCTCGCCTCGAGTTCGAACAGAAGCTGCTGGGGGCGACCGAGGAGGTGGAGAACGCGGCGGAAGGCACCACACGCTCGCGCCAGCGGGTCGCGGGAATGATGGTCGCCGTCGAGTCCGCGCGGGCGGCGGTGACGCTGGCGCGACAGCTCTACGAGCGGGGCGTGAAGGACCTTCTGCAGGTGGTGGATGCGCAGCGGGCGCAGCTTGCCATCGAGGAGGATCTGTTGGTGGCGCGGCAATCAGCCATTGCAGAGATGATCCATCTCTACCGGGCGCTCGGTGGCGGCTGGGAACCCATCGAGCTCGATGGCACGACGAACCCCGTGACTGCCGGGACAGAACAACAGCGATGAGAAAGCTGGTCCTCGTGGCCGGGCTGCTCATCCTCGGCGCTGCTGCCGGCGTGCTCGGTTACCAGCGCATGTTGGCGCGGGAGCGCAAGGCCGCGGCCGGTGCTCTGCGCATCCACGGCAACATCGACATCCGCGACGCACAGCTCGCGTTCTTCGGCCAGGAGCGGATCGCCAGCGTGCTGGTCGAGGAGGGCGACCACGTCGATGCAGGCCAGCTGCTGGCGACGCTGCGCACCGAACGGCTGGAGGCAGAGATCGCCAGCAACGCGGCGCGGATTGCCGCCCAGCAGGCGGTGGTCGAACGCCTGGAGAACGGCAGCCGACCCCAGGAGATCCGGCAGGCACGTGCCGAGGTCACCGCGGCGGAAGCACGCGTGGCCAACCTGGACCGCGAGTGCAAGCGTCTCGAGATGACCGCCAAGACCGGAGCCTCCAGCACCCAAGACCTCGACGATGCGCGGTCGCAACTCGAGATCGAGCGGGCCGCGTTGCAGATACGCAAGGAAGCGCTTGCGCTGGCTCTCGAGGGGCCCCGCAAGGAGGAGGTTGCCGAAGCCAGGGCGGCGCTGAGAGCGTTGCAGGCCGATCACGAGCTGTTGCAGCGCCGCCTCGCGGACAGCGAGCTACGATCACCCTCGGCAGGTGTCATCCAGAGCCGCATCCTCGAGCCGGGTGAGATGGCTTCGCCCGAGCGGCCTGTGTTCATACTGGCCTTGACGGACCCGAAGTGGGCGCGAGCCTGGGTCCCGGAACCTGATCTCGCGCGGGTCCGGAATGGGATGGCTGCGCGCGTGTTCTCGGACGCGTTCGGCGGCAAGGCCTACGAAGGCCGGATCGGCTTCATCTCCCCAGTGGCGGAGTTCACACCGAAGTCGGTCGAAACCGAGGAGCTACGCACCAAGCTGGTGTACGAGGTCCGCGTGTTCGTACGCGATCCCAACGATGAGCTGCGGCTCGGCATGCCGGTGACCGTCGATGTGGTCCCGCGGGGTGGTTCAGACCGCGCGACCGGAGACCGGCGGTGACCGTTCAGGCGGTCATGGCCTCCGGCGTTGTCGCCGATGCCTTGGTAAAGGAGTTCCCCGGCCGGCAAGGGGCCAGCGTACGCGCGCTGGACCACGTTTCGTTCGAGGCACCTCCCGGCATCGTCACCGGGCTGGTCGGACCGGATGGCGCCGGCAAGACGACGCTGATCCGACTTGCAGCGGGCTTGCTCGTGCCCGATGGCGGCCGCGTGCGTGTGCTGGGCCTCGACCCGGTAGTGGACACGCACCAGCTCCACAAACGCATCGGCTACATGCCGCAGAAGTTCGGGCTCTACGAGGACCTGAGCGTGCAGGAGAACATCGACCTCTACGCAGACTTGCAGGGCGTGCCGCACCCCGCTCGACCCGGGCGCTTTGAGCGGTTGATGAAGCTGACCGGCCTTGCGCCGTTTCTGGGCCGCCTTGCGGGGCGGCTCTCGGGCGGCATGAAGCAGAAGCTGGGCCTTGCATGCGCCCTGATCAAATCGCCCGACCTGCTGCTTCTCGACGAGCCAACCGTGGGGGTCGATCCGGTGTCCCGGCGCGAGTTGTGGCGGATTATCGACGAGTTGGTCGATGAACAGGGGATCGGTGTCCTGGTCGCGACCTCGTACCTGGACGAAGCAGCGCGATGCAGTCGGGTGATCTTGCTCGACGGTGGCGAGCTGCTTGCCACCGGCCCTCCCGCGGACTTCCCGCTGGCGCTGGGCGGTCGGGTCTGGGAGCTCCGGCCAGCACCAGGTTGCTTGCCTCGCGGCGTGCAGACCGCG
>QJVU01000140.1 GCA_003235605.1 Planctomycetota bacterium
GCCGCAGATCAGCTTGTCGGGGTTCTGTGGATCCATGACCAGGTCACAGGCGCCGGTCTTGTGGTCCACGTAGAGGACCCTTGTCCAGGTCTTGCCGCCGTCGGTGGTCTTGTAGACGCCGCGCTCCGAGCCATCTCCCCAGGCCTTGCCCAGGACGCCGGCGTAGGCAACGTCCGCGTCCTTGGGGTGCAGGCAGATGCGATGGATGCGCTCGCTGTCCTGGAGTCCCAGGTGGCGCCAGGTCTTGCCCCCATCGGTGGATTTGTAGATGCCGTTCCCCGGCGATGCGCTGTTGCGGGGGTTGCCTTCGCCGGTGCCGACCCAGATCAGGTCCGGGTTGTCCTGGTTCACGGCAACAGCGCCGATGGAGGACACGGGCGGGTCGTCGAACAGCGCCGTGAAGGTCAGGCCGCCATTCTCGGTCTTGAACAGCCCGCCGCCGGCAGTGCCGAGGTACACGATGTCGGAGTCGGCGATGAGGGCGTCGATCGAGGTGACGCGGCCGCTCATCCCGGCGGGACCGATGCTGCGGGCCTTCAACCCCGCGAGGAGGCTGGGGTCCACCTGGGCCGTGCCGGACTGAGCGGCACAGCACACGCAGAGCAGGAGCGTCGGGATGCAGAGGCGGGGGCTTGGGGACATGGGTCTGGGGAGGGGAGGGGAACGCCACGACACAGCAGCGCAGCTGCACACCAGCGCACCAACCCGCCAGCGCAGCAGCGCCGCGACACAGCCACACAGCATGGGGCCTTCCCCTGCGATCCGGAAGGGGCGAGGCAGGGGTAACCGGCAGCAGGTTTTCTTGCCCCTGCATGGCCGATGGGCACAATGACAGGGTCCACCCTTGTCTGTGCTTGCGCAGGACAACACGCCGTCATCATGGGCTCTTGGCCGGAAGCGACCCTGACGCCAGAGGAGATCGGTGGCGCTGTCGTGCTTGTCATGAACGTCGTGACGTTCGTGGCTTTCGGGCTCGACAAGAGCCGGGCCGCGAAGGGCCGGCGCCGGGTTCCCGAGGCAACCCTTTTGGGCCTGTCCTGGGCCACGGGTCTGGTGGGCGGCTGGCTCGGCATGATGGTGTTCCGCCACAAGACCAGCAAGCTCGGGTTCAAGCTCAAGATGGTCCTGGCCACCCTCCTGAACCTGCTGTGGCCCGTGGTCTGCGGCTACTACTGGTTCTCGTGGACGTGAGCTCCGATCCGCCGGCTCGCCCCGCTCGTCCTGATCCGCGGCCGGACTTCGAACTCAGAACTCGAACTCGAGGTTGAGGATCACGCCCCAGTCTTCCGCCTCGTCGGTCAGCCCGACGGGAAGACCCAGGCCGATCTCCAGCTCGCCACACGAGAACTTCGCGACCTCGAACTGGAAGCCGGGGATGACGGTGAGCGCCATGCCCTCGCCAGGACCGAAGCCGAGGTTCAGTCCCAGCTCCAGCCGCGTCTCCGGTTCCCAGGGTGCCCAGTCGATGGCGCCGTTGAACTTGTACTCCGCGGCCGATCCTTCCTCGAGCTCGGCTTGGAACTCGCCGAACAGGGACAGCTTGCCAAAGTCGCGCGCTGCCGCCGCGTAGACCTCCCACCCCACGACGCCTGAGCCCAGATCACGGTCGTCGTCGCCGGTGGGCAGGGACATCTCCACGCCGACGGCGGTGGCCACTCCGAGGTCTGCCTCCCTGGACAGCTGGAGCTTGAGCTCGAAGTCCACATCCGAGATCCCCCCCGTCGTTTCGCCGTCGCTGTGGACCCACTCGGCGGGCACCTCGACCTCGAACATGAGGTTGTCCAGGAGACCGATCTCGATTTCTGCCTGCACGCCGGATACCTCATCCGCCCCGAAGTCGAAGAACTTGGAGACGATCTCGACCTCCCACTTGCCGGCTTCGAGGGCATACGGCGTCCGGACGCGCAACTGCTCGAGCTGGGCCGGCCGGTAGCCGTGCTCGTCTTCGTCTTCCCTGCGCGTTTCCTCTCCTCGTGAGCTGTCTTGTCGTGGGTCGGCGTGTTGCTCCGGTCCGTGCGCGTGCAGGTGCGCATGCTCTTGCGGATGCCGATGCTCTTGCTTCGGGTGCGACTGCATGGAGGCCGCACAGGAGAAGAACAGGCCAAGCGCCAGGCTCAGAGCGAGGGAGAGCGCTGTGGTCCGAAGAAGCTCGAGGGACCGGGCGATGCCGGAGGCCCAGCCGCCGCCACCGCCCGGCGGGAGCGGCTGGACCTGGAAAGTGGACGAGATAGGAGAGACCGACCGGCGCGAGGTCTGAGCGCCGGCCGGCACCCCTTTCTCTCTTTCTTTCTGTACGATCGTATCCCGGCACTGGCCGCCAAGGCGGCAAGGGCGCAAAAGGAAGTCCCAACCTGGGATGCCCCCGCACTCGGACTTCAGGTGGTGTCCTCCTCCAGACGCGTCCAACAGACGGAAGTCTGACTTGTCCTCCTGGCACAGACAAGCGGCGGCGGCGTTTTCCGGCGGTGGACCGATACCGAGCGGAACAGCCGGGCTGTCGCTACGATGGCGCGTCGCCATGGAGTTCAGGACGAGAGCCTCGCTGCTGGGTCTTCCGCTGATCCACGTGTGCACCGCGGAGGTGGTGGACGGCCTCATGCGGCGTGGCGTCGCCCGCGGGTGGATCGCCATCGGGGACGTTGCCTTCGGAGTGGTCTTCTCCCTGGGCGGCGTTGCGGTTGGCGGGCTCAGCATCGGTGGCCTTGCGTTGGGGTTGGTCTCCCTGGGGGGACTGGCGGCTGGGGGTTACGTGATGGGAGGGGTAGCCGCGGGCTTCGTGGCCATCGGTGGCGCGGCACTCGCCTGGCAGGGTGCTCTGGGGGGCCTTGCCATTGCCAGGGAGTACGCGGTGGGCGGACTCGCCGTTGCCGCCCATGCCAACGACGCGGCAGCCAACGCCTTCATCGGCCCTCAGACCCTGTCGTTTGGCAGAACCCTCCTGGAGAACGCCCACTGGTTCCTGATCCTGGTCTTCCTGCCGGCCGTGCTTGCCTGGCTCCGGCGCAAGAAGAGCGCGACTGCCTGAGTGCTCCCACCCCGTGCCGTCCGCCCGTCAGCGGCAGTCTCCCCGTCCTACCTTGACCTCCAGCCCGTTGGAGAGGACCGGACACCGGGCATCGCTCCGCAGGGCCTGGCCGCACAGGGTCACCCCGACCAGGCTGGTGTTGTTCGGTGCCGGAGTCGGGAAGAAGGCGGTGCCGAAACGGTCCGCCTGGAACGGTAGGCCCACGAGAATCCGGTCCAGCTGGATCTCGCATCCCTGGGCGCAGCCCGGGAAGGGAATGCCCTTCTTGCCGCAGGTGCCGAGGAACAGGGTGCCGCTGGGAAAGGTGAACCCGAGGTTCAGCAGGTGCAGCGCGAAGTTCGAGCAGCCGATGTTGGGCTGTCCTGAACACCGCAGGATCGGGTTGTAGGTCGCGGCGCACTTGCCGCCCCCCAGGTCGCGGCAGCTTCCCGCCTGCGCAGGCAGGCTGGCGGCCAGGGATGCCAGGGCGACGAAGAGAGCGGACGGAAGCAGGGGCTGGCGCATTGGTCCTGTGGCGTGGACGTAGACGGGCGGTGGAAGCCCAGACAGCTTAGCCTCCCGCCGTCCGATGGGCCATGGCTCAGAAGCCTGCCGCCGGCGGACGTTTTTCTGTTACCCTGTGGCGTGGCCCCCAGGGGCCGTTCGTTCACCTTCCCTTTCGTCTCACGTCCCTTTCGTTTCCGTGCCCGACAGGAGAGCTTCCATGCGCCCCAGGATCCTGCCCGCCTCAGTGGCGGTGTGTCTACTTGCGGTGGCCTCGCTGCCCGCACAGTTCCCCGGAACCGGCAAGTTCATCATCACCACGCTGGACGCCACGACTCCCGCGGCGGCCACGAGCACCGTCCAGATCATCGATCCGTACACCAAGACGGCGACCCCGATCAAGTTCGCCAGTACCTTCCCTCCCAACAGCAGCGAGGGGCCGGACTCGATCCTTGTGGAAACCCCGGTCACCATGCTGATTGGCACCCGGGTCATCAACGGCACCGGCAACGTCTACCGCATCACGCTGGGGTCGGGCTGGAGCTTTTCCAAGCTCAACACCGCCACGACGACCATGGTCTCGGTGGGTGGGCTGGCCGTCATCGGCAAGACGGTCTACATGGCCGGTGCCAACGCCGTTGGCAGCACAGGGAACTCGTCCCTTTGCATGTCCATGCCAACCAGCGGAGGACAGCCCCAGCTCTATCTGGACCTCACCAAGGCCGGCGCCATTGGCCTTGGCAATGCCATCTGCGCGGTGGGCACGGACCTCCACTACTTCACCTTCGACTCCTCGACGACGACCGGGACGCAGTCGGAGCACTGGAAGATCGACACCACGGCAACCACGCCGAAGGCCGTCAAGGTCGCCAACCTCCCCCTGTCCAAGCGCCTGACTACCAGCAATTTCGGCGTCGTGCAGGCGGTCTACGATCCAAACACCAAGCTGCTCGTGATCGGTGGTGTCTACGGCGACGTCTTGTGGCGCGACCTGTCCGGCAAGGACATCCGCCACGTCATCACTGGCGGCACGACCACCAACGTGATCGATGGCCTGGCGGTGAACACCGACACCGGCACCGTGGGGATCGGCGACCGCGCCGGCAACTACGAGGAACTGCGCTGCGACGGCAACACCTGGAAGGACACCTACATGACGCTGCCCTCGCCGATCACGACCACGACCCGTCTCTCGAACCTCGCCTACATCCCGGCCACGCCCAACAACCTGGCCTTCGGCGCCGGGTGCAACCAGGCCACCGGAACCGCTGCCTGCAACTACTCCAACATCTTGCCGGCAAAGGGCAGCTCCACGTTCACCTTCACCCTGGAAGGACCGACCACCCGGGCCATCCTGGTCCTGGGGGCGAAGAAGTCGACCCTGGACATGACCGCCATGGGAGCGCCGGGCTGCGTGCTGCAGATCACCATGGATGTCCTGGTGCCGGGGGCGATCACCACCACCGGGGCTTCGGTGGGGCCGGTGCCGATCCCGTCCGCCATCCCGGACGTCTCCCTCTTCACGCAGTGGCTGTTGACCGACAAGGTCAACAGCATGGGCGT
>QJVU01000278.1 GCA_003235605.1 Planctomycetota bacterium
GTCGGCAAGAGTCAGCCCCGCCAGCCGCCGACGGCAGGACAGGCAGCACAGTTGGTGGCCGTGGGCGAAGTCGTCCGGTAGCAGGATGGTCTCGAGGTCGAGGGCTTGCATGGGGCGCACGGTACCCGGCTCCGGTCAGGGCCGAAAGTACCGGATCCTGGGTAACCCCACGCGACTCTCGAACCACCGTGGCAAGGAGGATTCGGACAACCTGGCCAGGGGGCAGGACCGGTGCCCGTGCGCGAAGACCCTGTCACGATTGGTAGCGGAGTGGTGTCTGGCGTCGACTCGGTGCCCGTGACGATCGAGGCCACGCTACATGGCAGGACCGGTCCACCGAAGATACTGGGCTTGGTGGATACCGGCATCCGGGAGGCCTACCACCGAATCCTGGGCGCGTTCCTGGCACAACAGCTGCCTCCGCCACGGGGCACGCCGACGATCAACTTCGCTCCTGCCAACCTGCGCAAGACTGGAAGTGGCTTCGATCTGCCCATGGCGCTGGCGCTCGCCGGGGCCGCGGGTCATTACCGTGGCAACCGACGCGTGGCCGCGTTCGGTGAGCTATCCCTCAAAGGGGAGGTCCTGTCGGTGCGCGGCGCAGTAGCAGTGGCAATCGCCCTCAGGGATCGGGGCTGGCCGTGCCTGTTGACTGGACCGGAGGACGCCGCAATGGCCGCCATGGTGCCTGGCCTGCAGGTGTTCGCTGCTCACAGCCTCAGGGAAGCTCTGCTCTGGGTACGGGATCCGGGACTTGCACCGCCGTTGGCGCCCATGGCTCGCCAGCCATCCCCGCGGGTGCCAGACATGGCCGACATCCGTGGCCATGAAACCCCCAAGACCGCGGTCATGGTCGCTGCCGCTGGCCGCCACAACCTGCTGATGGTTGGGCCACCCGGCTCTGGAAAGAGCGCTTTGGTCAGGCGCCTGCCGGCGCTCCTCTCCCCCACAACCGACGCCGAGGCACTGGAGATCCTCAAAGTGCACACGACACACGGTGCTGCTTCGCTACCGTTCGGAGCGCGGCCGATCCGAGCACCACATCACACCAGCAGCACCGTCGCACTGCTTGGTGGAGGCGCCGATCCGCGACCGGGAGAGGTCACGCTGTCACACCACGGCGTGCTGTTCCTTGACGAGCTTGCCGAATTCCGGCGGGACGCCCTGGAGGGCCTGCGCCAACCCCTCGAAGACGGCCACATCACCATCGGCCGTGCCCGGCGCGTGGTGACGATGCCGGCGGACTTCCTCCTGATCGGCGCCATGAATCCCTGTCCCTGCGGCTACCGCGGTGACTCACGGCGGGTCTGCGGGTGCCTGCCCTCACAGCGACAACGCTACCAGGCGCGGGTGTCAGGACCACTCCTGGACCGACTGGATCTGCAGGTGGAAGTCCCCGCCGTGGACCCCGCGGTTCTCAACCAGCCCCCCGACCCAGAGTGGGCGACCGCAGCCATGCGGGACAAGGTGCAATCA
The DNA here is from genome assembly GCA_003235605.1 of Planctomycetota bacterium. The sequence continues at coordinate 1,477 of QJVU01000278.1, forward strand.
GCCATCGATCGTCAGCGGCACCGTGGTCCGGGAACGTGCTGCAACGGCCGTCTCGGCGGCGAGGAGCTGGAGCGTGTGGTGCCCAGCCAGGCGCTCCGGAGGACTCTCGAGGACATCCTGCGGACCCACCGTCTTTCGGGGAGGGCCCGGGTCCGTCTGCTGCGCATTGCGCGTACCCTCGCCGATCTGGCAGATCGCGAGACCGTGGTTCCAGAGGATCTGTTCGAGGCCGCGCGACTGCGAAGCTACGAGCGCAGCCGGGCCTTGGCCTGACCAGTCAGTTCTTCTTCCCCTTCTTTCCCAGGGCCTCCAGCGGACCCTGCGCCTTCGGCGCAAAGTCTTCACGCAGGAGCTCGATGGACTCGCTGATGCGCTGGCAGTCGTGCTCCAACTCGCGGTGCAACGCTGTCGGCATGGTGCAGCACAGGCTGACGTAGCGATCGCGCACCTTGAGCACGTGCACGCGGGCCCGGAAGTGCTCCACCTTGCCCTCCTGGGCAACTCGATAGGCGGCGTCGATGCGGATCGCCGGCCGCCCGCGTACGGATTCCCTGGTCCGCTCCAGCACGCGCAGGCCCTTTCCCAGGCTCAGCCTCAGCCAGCGCACGAGGACATCCGCCGCGGAGTCGAGCTCCAACCCCGGGTCGATCTGATCGAGCTCCATCAGCACCGCGGTCGCCTGGTAGAGCGGGGCCTCGATGCGGACCTGAGCCCCGTTTGCGGGCAGAGGCCGCCAGGTCGGGTTCGGCAACCACAGCGCCAGACCGACCTTGGCATCGGCGACCAGCGCACCACTGAAGCCGGCATGGATTTTCACCCGCCGCCCTTCTGCCACGTCCTGGGAGCAGGGAACGGCCACCAACGCCTGTCCGTTTATCTCCCGGCGGACGGTCTCATGGGACCCGTCGAGCCACTCCACGTTGGTAGCGGATCCCGTCCGCATGGTGAGCTCCCGGACGGTCATCGATCGACCCTGCCATTCCACCTTGCGGCGCGACCTCGAAGCAAGGTCACAGCGAACAAACTCCTGGGTCCGTGGGTCAAAGAGCGAGTACGTGGCGCTGTCTGCCATTTGGTTCTGTCGCTGACGTGCCTGCTCCATGAGCGAGAGCGGAAACATCAGACCGTTCGGCAGTCCATACTTGGCCTTCTCGCTCCTCCCCAACGTGCGCAGTTGCACAACGAACTGATTGCCCTCCACGACACCGTGGACCAGACGCTCCGCCACCAGCCTGTCGGCATGTGGCTCCAAGGTCCTCTCGTGATAGAAGCTCGAACGTGGATTCAGCTGGTCATCGAGAACTTCAACAAGCGTGACCTCGATGTCGCCAGTCTCCTGCCGGAAGTGCCACTCCTCGGCCACGCGGAAGAAGCCGTCGTCGGTCCTGGCAACCGAGTCGTGCAAACGGCCAACCACATCGCCGCCGCCGTCATGCAGCAGGAACCAGCGATCCTTGTTGGCAAGAGCCGGCGGTGTGGTGCGCCTGGACTTGCCCGATGAAGCCCGGGTGATGCCCAGAACCCGCGACTTGTCGAACCCGACGACGGTTCCGGCACCCATCCGTATCTCGAGGTAGTCCGGCGTCTCGCGTACGATCCGGCCACAGAGCCGTTCCCCTGCCTTGAGGATGATCACGTCCTCCGAAGGCGACGCCTGCATCTCCTGGTCAGGCGTCTGTGGCGCCTGACTAAACGCTACGAGAAGGGTCGTGGCGATCAGAACCATGGGGAGTGTCGTGAAACCCCGATGCCGTCGGGGCTACGCTGCCGGATCTATCGGCAGATCCCCCCTCATCCTTGACCACAGATCTTCTTCTGACGGCCTACCTCCACCACGCCGGGGCCTGGAAGGGAACCACGCCCAGCTGCGGAAACAGCCAAATCCAGGCCCAGAGAGTGATCACAACGACGCTGACGACGTTCAGGAGCACGCCGCAGCGGGCCATCTGGCCCATGCCCACCCGCCCAGACGCGAACACTACGGCGTTTGGGGGCGTGGCTATGGGAAGCATGAACGCACAGGAGGCGGCGATCGCTGCTGGCAACATGAACATCCGCGGATCCTGCCGGGTGGCCTCGGCCATGCTGAACAGGAGTGGGAGCATCAGGGCGGTGGTGGCGGTGTTGCTCGTGACCTCGGTGAGGAACGTCACCAGCAGCACGACCATGGCCACCGACAGCACCGGGGGGAGCGACTGGACACCAGGACGCAAGAGCCCGCCCAGGGCCACCGACAGCCCGGTGTCTGAGAACGTTCTGGCAATCGCGATGCCACCCCCCAGGAGGATCAGGATCTCCCACGGCAAGCGCCTCGCGGTGGGCCAGTCCATCAATGGCGGGCTGTGCCGACCCGCGGAGGGGACAAGGAACGCACAGATCGCAACCAGCAGCGCAACCGTGGCGTCACCCGTGTACTGGATCGTCTCGGTCTGGCCTGGGCCAATCTCGCGCGTCACCTCCAAGCCGAGCAGGTTGGCCCATCCACCAGCGCGGGTCACCCAGAGCAGGACCGCAACGCCAAACAGGATCAGGACACGGCGTTCGGCGGCACTCATCCTGCCCATGCTGCGCAGCTCTTCGTGGATGACCTCACCAGCTCGAGCCGACCCCTTGGGCAGCCGGTACAGCCCGAAAACCAGGATCGACCAGATCAACAGGCCCAGCAAGATCGCAAAGGGAGCAAACAGGACCATCCAATCGGAGAAGGTGATCGGCGGTGCTCCCCGCTGTATCAACTTGTCGTACTGCGAAAGGAACAGCAGATTGGGCCCAGTGCCGATCGGAGTGGCTGTTCCGCCGACGGAGCAGCCATAGGCGATCCCGAGCATCAAGGCGACGCCGAACCGCGACATGGCCTCGGCGTCGAGCAGGTGAGCCTTTGCCATCCGTTCTATCAGCGCCATGGCAATCGGTAGCAGCATGAGGCTGGTGCCGGTGTTGCTGATCCACATGGAGAGCAACAGCCCGGCCAGCATGAAGCCGAGGACCAGACGGCGAGGGCGCAGTCCAACCCTGGCGATGATGGCCAGGGCGATCCGCCGGTGGAGGTTCCAGCGCTGGATTGCCAGGGCCAGCACGAAGCCACCGAAGAACAGCCACAGGATCGGGTCGGCGTAGGCAGGAGCCACCCTTTTGATCGTGGAGACTCTGAGGAGCGGCAGCAGGGCAAGCGGGATCAGCGAGGAGGCCGCCAGAGGCAGACACTGGCTCAGCCAGCACGTGGCGGTCAGCACGGTGACCGCCAGCGCCATGCGCCCCGGATACCGGTCCTCGGTGGGAAAGTCCAGATAGCCGGCAAGCCAGAAGGCAATGGCGCCCAGGGCAACCCCGAGGAGCAGGATCTGGGGCCGGGCCCTGTGGTCAGTCATCGGTACAGCAGCGCCTGACCCACTCCAGGTAGCCCCCAAGGCCGGAATCCACGTCAAACTCCAGGACCTCGGGGACGGTGTAGCTGTGCAGTTCCTGGATGCGCTGGCGCAGTCGCTCCTTCCGCGACGCAAGGGTCTTCATCAGCAGCACCATCTCCTGTCCCTCTTCGATCTTCCCCTCCCAGCGGTATCGAGACACCACTGGCCCCAGCATGTTCACGCACGCCACCAGCTTCTCCTCGAGGAGCCGGTCAGCCAGGCCCCTGGCTTCCCTCTCCGGGACCGTGGAGACCACGAGTACCACGTCGGTGCCGCTCATTTGCCGCGACCGAGTCGATCAGCGAGCGCCGGGTGCAGACCTGCGGCGAGGATGCTCGCTTGGGCCTTGTGGTACTCGTAGGGCACGCGATGTACCTGCACCTTGTTGCCATCCACGACCGCGAAGCTGGCGCGGACGTCGCCATCGCGCGGCTGCCCCACACTTCCGATGTTGACCACGCAAGCCTGTCCATTCAGCTCGAACTCATGTACGGCATCGACAGCCGGTGTGAAGTGGAGGTCGGCTCGGTGGATGCCCGGGTAGTGTGTATGACCGACAAAGGTCGGTCGATCAATGCGGCTGAATATGTCCACGAGCTTTTCGGGATCGAAGTGTTCGTCGCTGCGCAGAACGTACTCCATGATTGGATCCCTGGGAGAGCCGTGAAAGAACAGGAAACCATGGTCCTCCATGCGGTCCGGAAGCCCTTGGAGGAAGCTCCAGAGCGTCCGGCGCCCGGGGTGGAGCAGCCCTGGCTTGAGGCGCTTGACGGTGTAGGCAAGGGCCTCCCTGGCCAAGGGGTTGAAGTCGTTGGTGGAGTTGAACAGCCCCCAGTCATGGTTGCCCATGATCGTCCACTTGCAGCGCTTCATGACCAAGCGCACGCAGGGCTCGGGATCGGCACCGTAGCCCACCACATCGCCCAGGCAGTTGACTTCCTCGACTGCCAGTTCGTCGATCCTCCGCAACACTGTCTCCAGTGCCTGGATGTTGCTGTGGATGTCCGAGATCAGGGCAAACCTGCTCACGAACCCCGCCCTTCCGGTCCTTCGAGCACCTCCAGGGCCGTGAGAACCTGCCGCTCCACAGCTGCAATACACTGCGCCATGGGCATCCCGATCGTGGCGCCCGCGGCCTTCCGATGACCCCCTCCCCCGAGTTTCTTGGCGATGGCCTGCACATCCACGTCACCGGTTGCGCGCAGAGAGAGCTTCACATCCCCGGAATAGAGCTCTTTGAAGAGAGCCGCCACCTCGACGTTGTTCACCGAGCGTATCGGATCCAGGAGCTGATCGGTGTCGAACTGGATGCGACCGGCCTGTTCCATTGCTGATCTATCCAGCGTCACCAACGCCAATCGCCCGTTCAAGCGGAACTGATGGGTCGCGAGCGAGCTGGACAGGAACGCTACCGTACGTGGATCACATCTCCTGTAGAGCTCGTCGAACATCCGGTCTGGGCGCACACCGTCCTCGACCAGCTTCGCCGCCAGTGAAAGGGTGCGCGCGTCTGTGTTCGAGTACTTGAACCATCCGGTATCTGCCACCAGCGAGAGAAAAACGCCTTCGGCGGCAAGGCGCGATGGCTGCATGGCCAGTGCCTCATAGAGACCGTGGACGAGCGCCCCTGTGGCCGGCGCATCAGCATCCACCAGGTTCACGTCGCCGTCCCCGTTCTCGCTACCCACGTGATGATCGATCACCGCGATGCTGGGCCGCGGTGTCCTCCGCCGCAGGCACTCACCAAGGTCACCCAAACGCGCCAGATGGGCACAATCGAGGAGCACGAGCACATCGAATTCGGGCAAGTTCTGGTTGCTGCGAAAGTCGCCGATCGGGGTGTCCTTCAGCAGCCTTGCCAGGTTCCCTGGCAGGGGATCGGGATTGAGGATGTGAGCCTCCCTGCCCTTCGCCTTCAGCAGGTGGTAGAGCGCCACCTGGGCTCCGAGACAGTCGCCGTCCGGGTTGGTGTGCCCGCTGAGAAGAAAACGCTCTCGGTTTTCGATCAGGTCGAGGAAGGGCTGAATCAACACCGAAGATTCTAGGACGACCCCAAGGCTGCCTCAACCGAACGTCTGGCGCGGCGCCCTCGCAGCCACGTTGCAGCGGGTGCCACCTCACCGCTGACGAGGCCTTCGAGCATGTCCTGGACTCGGTAGCCACTCTGGCAGGGCACCGTGATGAAGTTCGCGGGCCCGCCCGGGGCCAGGCGACCACAGCCCGGCCTCGACAGCGCGCGACCGCCATTGACAGTCACCATCGACAGCAGGGCCTCGGGAGGGAGCGCCGGCCAAAGGTCTCTGGCAACGGTGAGCTCCGCGCGCAGCGAGAGGGCGGGTGGGAGTGGTGGCGAGCACGCCTGATTGCTGGCAAGAGAGTCGGTCCCCAGCGCCACACAGATGCCACGACTGAGCCAAGTCGCTACTGGCGGCGGCCGGCGTCGGAAATAGCGGATCGTGCCAGGGCACACCACCACCGGAGCACGCTGTTTCTCGATGAGCTCGACCTCCGCGGGGGACACGTGCTGAGCGTGCACCAGCAGCGAGCGCGGCGACAGGAGACCGAGCTCATGGAGATACTCCACCGGCCCCTTGCCTGGTGGGCGGTATGCCGGCGGCAGCTTCCCAAGTTCCGAGAGCAGGTCGCGGAAGGGTCCCTTGCCGTGGCGCAGGAATTCGACCTCTTCGCGAGTTTCGGCAACGTGCACGGTCAAGGGGCGCTTGGCCCGGATCACCTCCCGGAACAAGGCCGGAGAAACCGAGTAGGGCGCGTGAGGGGACAGCCCCAGGGGGCACCAGCGCGAACCGGAGATCAGCCTTCTCGCAAGCAGGCGTCGCGCGGCTTTGGTGTCCAGATCAAAGCCCAGCACCTCCTGGTAGCACCGCCCCGCCACCGGGAGGGCACGCAGGATCGCCGGACTTGTGCCGGTGGCATCCACCTCCCCCACGGCGGTCACCCCGTCGTCGACCAGCTGACGCAGCACCGCCATCCCCCGCCGCCAGTTGTCGTCGCTGGTGGCCGCAGCCTGCTCTCGAACAACCGCGCGCACCCATGGCACGAAGCTGCGCCTGGGAGTCCCGAGCGCCGGCAGCTGCAGGTGCACGTGGGCGTTCACCAACCCGGGCAGGATCATCTGCGGCGGCGCTTGGCGTGCCCGGCAGGTGGACAGGGCGACCACCCTGCCAGCCTCCACGTGGATCTCTCCCGGCGCCAGGTGGCGGCCCGGGGCAAGCCAGATCATGCGGGCTCGGTGGATCTGCATGCCGCAGAGACGAGAAGAGACATGCCCCTCGCACTCGCGAGAGGTGGATCATGGCCGGATCGTCCTCGCCGTAGTCTACTCGGCGAAGAACACCGTCATGCGCTTGACCTCGATGCTCTGGGTGCTGCTCCTGTCGAAGGTCAAGAGGAAGCGGAAGCCATTGCGCCCGTCGAGGTTGATGCTGGCGACGTTGCCCTTCACGAACTCGCGCCAGGGCCCCAGGGTCTGCAAGTCCGGCTCACCCGTGAACTTCACCGTGGCGGCCTGGATACGGAACCACACCGGCTGGCTGCTGTCTGCCCGGCCGGCATAGTCCTCGTCGTAGATCGGGTTCTCCTTCCCATTGATCATCTTCTCACCGACGTCGATGTCGTCCGAGTAGAGCTTCCGGGTGGAGCCATCGAGGATCACCTCCAGCTCGTAGCGCAGGAACGTCGGCGGGAACGTGAGCCTCGTGCTGTAGAACCTGGACTGGGAGGACGTGACGACATCCACGTCGCTGAGGTTGCCCACGTGGCTGGAGGTCGCCGTGGGGACCGTCGACCCCAGCTCGAAGGTCTTGGCGCCACCGGGTCTCTCGAGGCGAACGTAGCCGGGGGACCCGTTGCCCGCCGTGGACTTGCAGGCGAATACCGAGGCCACGGGGCCCTTGGTGTTGTCGATGCCGCCGCCAACGCCTCCGCTGGTATCCAGCTTGCCGGCCAGGGAGACATTGCCGAAGACCTGCAACAGGATCGTGCCCCCACCGCCACCGCCGCCGGGGCCCGGGAGGTTCCAGATCTCGTCCTGGATCACGCCGAACTTGAAACCCCCGCCACCCAGTGCGCGGATGTTACCGGCAGATCCCATGCTCATGTCCTGGCCCACGCGGAGGGCAATTGCCCCGCCGCCACCGCCGCCAGAGGCACCGGCCTGCCAACGGTTGTCGCTCTTGCTGATCAGCAGGGCGTGGGAGCCACCACCGCCTCCGCCCGGGCCACCGATCAGGTAGTGGTCCAGGGAGCTTCCGCTGGGCGCAGCGCCGGTGGGATCGAAGGCCTTGCCGCCGGGGATCTTCGGCCCCATGCGGATGCTGTCGTCGGGAACGCGCTTCTTGTTGTTGCCAATGGGCGGCACCTGGGACACCTCGGAGTTGCCCCCCTGGGCGTTGAAGCCGCCGCCGCCGCCGCCGCCGGAGGTGTACGCGGAGTAGGCATCCAGGACGTCGAAGTCGGTTCCGCTGGTCTTGTTGAGCACGCCTCCGGACGGATACAGGCCCGCGCCGGGGCCGCCGGTTCCCTGGGCCTGGGCCGCATAGGAATGGCCGGACTTGAGCTGCACGTCGTCGCCGTTGGCGCCGTTGTACTTGGCGTTGGAGCCGGCGTTCACGCAGGCATCGGCCCCCTTGCCACCGCGGCCGCCGCCGGGGCCCCCTCGCTGGGCCGCCTGGCCTAACCCGTTCCCCTTGTCCGGCCCTCCGTAGTAGCCCAGGGGATACCACGGCTTCGTCCGGTCACTGGGGTCGCCGCCGGGCGTGTCGGGCCGCAACTCCACACGCAGTATGTTCTGGTTGGCATCACGGTACACCACGCCCATGTCGATGGTGCCATCGACCTGGCACCGGCCTCGCACGTTGATCACCGCCGGATTGGAACCCTCGAAGACAACGTGGATCCCCGCGGGCAGGAAGAAGTCGGTGAAGTGGAAGATGCCGTTGAGCACTTCTTCCGGCTGTCCGGACTGGGTCAGCTCCTTGGGAATGGCCTGCTTGTCCGTGCTCCAGAGGAACCAGGTCTCTCTCGAGGCGGGGTCGAAGTAGGCGGTTCCTGCCGAGGCCTGGAAGGACCCGAGCAGGCCGGTGCCGCCGATCTGCGGCGGCAGTGCCTTGCCACTTCCCCAGGTGCCGCTGGAGACCGCTTTGTCCAGCTGGGTGTCGGTGGCGAACACCTCGTTGATCTCGCCTACGCCCGGCGCCACGATCTCGGTGGTGAAGGTGAACTTGGTAGGCAGTGCCGACTTGCCGGAAAGGTCCTTCACGCGGCTGGTCACGCCGACCTCGACACAGATCTGGCTGGGCAGTGGCGTGGAAGGCTTGAGGGTCACCAGGGTGGTACCGCGGATGGGATCGATCTCGGCCTTCGGCAGGCCTTCCAGGGTGATGGGGGTGAAGTTCGGGTCACACTCCCGCGCCCCCGCCTGGTTGGCGCTCTCGCGCGTCTTGCGGATCACGTAGGTGGTCGGGCTGGTCTCTGTGGTGGAGCCGTTGAAAGGCGCCACGTCGATGAACTCGTCGAACTCCAGGATGATCACCGCATCGGCGGGTACGTTCGAGGTCTCCTTGGGCTCGATCAGCTTGGCTGACGGCGGCTTGGCGTTCAGGTCGATGATGCCCTGGGTGACCGACAGGCTGCAGCTCATCGTCGAACCGAGCCGGACACCGGACACCGAGCGCAAGGTGTCGGAGCCGGTGCTCGCCGGCAGCGTGAGGAAGTAGGTCTCGCCGGCCGAGAAACCGAACTGTGTGGTGCCACCGAGGAACTGGATCTCTGGCACGAACACGACCCGCTTGTCCCCCACTTCGAAGCGACCTGTCGGAGCCCGGCCGCTGGCTGTCTTTATGGAGATCGTCGCGGCGTTCACACTGGTCGGGTCCACGTCCTGGCTGAAGTCCAGCACGATGGGCTGGTTCTGGGAGATGTCCGTGACCGAGCAGCCATTCCTGGTGCAACCGAGGCTGCAGCTCAGAAGACAGAACTTGGTGCTGGAGGAGGGATCACATGCCCTGGAGGAGTCCGGGGTGCCACTGCTGCCGGAGCTGGAGCAGGCTTGGAACAGTACCAGGGACAAGGCCAGGGCTGGCGCGGATGCTGTCAGAAGACGGAGCTGCATTTTCACAAAAGCTCTTGGAACTCGGGTTCGGATCGGAAAGGGTCGAGAGGGGCTCACGAGGCTACAGGCGGTAGATGACCGTGATCTTCTTGATCTCCACGGTCTTGCCGAAGCTGCGGTCGAGGACAACGGTGAACCGGAAGCCGGTCTTGCCATCGTTGAAGAGGGAGTCGAGACCAAAGGGGCCAACCAGGGTCCGCCAGGGTCCGGGGATCTCGTTGGGGGCGGGCTCCACGAGGCCGGTGGTCCCCAGCTGCACCTTGACCCCCTGCGTCAGGAAGAAGATCGGGGTCTCGCCCCGCTTCGCCAGGACGCCCACCTTCGGGTCGTCGCTGTAGACCACGTCGTCGTTGTCCACCTTGGCTTCGATCTCGTAGCGCACGAAGGCCGGCGGAAAGGTCAGGCTGGTGGCGTACCAGCGGCTGCGCATGGCGACCAGGGTGTCGGTATCGGTCAGCTGCTGGACATCGCTGTCCTTGGCTGCCGGCAGCGTGGTGCCCAGGCGGGTCTTGTCCAGCTTGCCGACGGTCTCCATGCGAATCACGCCGTCACCACCGTCGCCGCCGTTGATCGTGCAGGAGCCTTCTTGCGTGGTGCCGATTCCCTCGAAGAGCTCACCCCCCTTGCCACCGGTCGCCTCCACGCTGCCTTGCATGTCGGTGTTGCCGTCCACCTGGAAGAGAATCGTGCCACCAGCGCCACCGCCGCCAGGACAGGGATCGTTGTCGTTGAAATGGTTGCTCGGGTTGGGGGACGCATGCCCGCCGCGGGCCTGGATCAGACCGGAGCCAGTGACCGTCACCTGGGCGCCACAACGGATGGCCATGGCACCACCACCGCCAGCGCCGGCGCGACCGCTCCGGTAGAAGACACTGGTGGATCCGGTGTCGATGGCCCCCAGGGGGTGGGAGGCACCGCCACCGCCGCCGGCACCACCCACCTGATGGTGCTCCAGGCTCTTGGCGTTGGTGGGCTTCACCGCGTCCCAACCCAGGGCAGTCCCGGGGGGCGCCGCCGGCCCGCGCTCGGAGTTGAACTTGGTTATCTTCTCTGACGGCCCCCCTGCCCAGAGAGCAGTGCCGGACTTCCCGGCCGAGCCGTTGCCGCCGCCTGAACCGCCGGGGGCGGCCTGGGCGCCGATCACCCCGTAGAGATTGTAGGTGATCGAGGACTTCTTGCCGTCCGCCGGGTGCTGTTTCGAGCCCGGGCCTCCGGTCGTGGAGGCCTTGCTCTCGTAGGCGTGCCCCGAAGGCAGCACGACATCCTGGCCGTCCTGTCCATTGAAGTTGGACTTGTTCGCTACGCCGTCGCCCCGGTCCCCGCCGTTGCCACCACGCCCGGCCCCGGGACCGCCGACGCTGCCCTGTTCCCCGGTGTTCTTGTCGCCCTTGTGGGCGTCCCTCTTCAGGTCGACACCGTTGCAGAGCAGCTTGCCCTGGATCCTCATCTCGCCGCAGACGTTGATCTGCAGCGGCTTCTGGCCAACGAAGTTCACCGTCACGCCGGAGGGAACGTGGAAGCTCGCAAAGCTGAACACGCCGTCCGTGATCGTGTAGTCCTTGCCGTCCAGGGTCTGGGTCCTCGGGACCGTCGTGCCGCCGTCCGTGCTCCACTCCCACACGTCATCGCCGAGATCCTTGCCATTCGTGTAGTTGAAATCGCCCAGGAGGCCATCACCGCCGATCTTGGCGAAGTTCAGGGCGTTGTTGCCCCACGTTCCCGCGGAAGCCGATTTGTCCAGGTTGGTGTCGTTGGCGAAGTCCTCGATCACCCTGCGCTCCTGGACGCCGATGTTCTCGGTCACGAACGTGAGGGTCTGGGGGCACGCCTCCACGCTGGCCAGGTCCAGAACTCGCTGGGTGATCAACACCTCAACGCAGTGGTTACCGGGCAGCGTTTCCTGGGGCTCGAACGTCACTACCGTCTCCTGCCGTGCGCTGTCCAACGACACCTGAGGATGACCCTGCAGCTCCGTAGGCGCCGAGCTGGGCTCGCAGACCCACACACCTGACCCCGACGACGTCTCCTTGGTCTTCTTCACCCGGAACCGGATCGGCTTGGTCTCCTCCGTTGCACCCATGAACGGCGCTGGGTCCAGCAGCTCGTTGAAGCGCAGGACGATCTTGGTGTCCGTCGGCGCCGCAGCAGTATTGCTGGGCGTGACGAGCCTTGCCTGGGGACACGACTCGTTCAGATCGATGATGCCGCGCGTCACCTGCAGGGCGCAGGAGATGGACCCCGCCAGCCGATCGCCGCGGGTGGACTGCACCACGCTGACAGCGTTCCCCGACGGCAGGAACATGATGTAGGTCTGGCCGGGGTCGAAGCCGAAGAACGTCTGGGCGCCGGAGATCAGCACGTCCGGTACGAACTGCACGATGGGTCCGTTGACGATCCACTTGCCCCGTGGCTCTGCACCGGTCGAAGTACGCAGAGAGATGCTGCCGCTGTTGATGCTGGCCGGGTTGACCTCCTGGTTGAACACGAGGAACAACGGCTGGTTTTGTGCGATTGCGTTGATGGAGCAGCCCGCCAGGGAGCAGCCGAGGTTGCAACTCGTCAGACAGAAAGCCTGGGCCCCTCCGGAGCAGTCCGGGCCCGGCACGTCTCCGCTACCGCCGCCCCCAGAACATGCTGCAAGCCAGAGAGTTAGAAAAAGGGAACAGGATCGGCGGAGACGAAACTGCATGAAGTCCTCGAGAGGAGCGGGTTGCTGATCAGGGTCTGGTGCGAGCCCGGTCCGTCTACACGGGGGCTGACGTCAGGGGACAACCGCCAAAGATAACAGGACCAGGAACCTCGCGGCGGCCTTTTCCGAGGGCTGAGGGGCCGCCGCATGCGGCGACCAACTTTCATGCCACCAAGACTCACCTCCGATCTCTGTATTGCGCTTCTCCGAAACTTATAAGATGTCCCTTGGCAGTGGTTTATGGAGGTTCTTCCGCGCATGTCGGGAGCAGGGGGAGGCGTCGAGGAGACCCGAGCGGAAGCGCGGGTCGCGCTGTTCGGTATCGAACACTGTGACCGATCCCCAGGATGAGGATTAGAGTCTGCTGCCATGGCCGAACCCACCCGCCAGAACCCCTCGGACCCTCGCTCTGCGCAAAGTCCCCTGTCCTTGGTCCTGGCGGTGTTTCTTCTTGCCAACGTCGGAGCACTCGTTTGGCTGGCGGTGGCCCTGGGCAACGCTCGAGACCGACTGCATGACCTGGAGCAGGCCGTCCGTCTCTATGAGTACGAGCGTGTGCCGCCGCCTGGCTATGCAGAAGCGTTTGGCTTCAAGACGCTGCTCAACCACCTGGTCTACTGGGCACCCCGACTGCAGGTTGCTGATCCCGCCCGCGGCGATCGCGGTGTGGTCGAGGCGAAGGTGCGGGGCATCGTCGAGGGCATGGCAGCCCGGGCGGACTACTACCCGTTGATCGAGGGCGCCTACCTCAGCCCTGGTTCCCTCACAAAAGACCCGGCCACCAGCGACGAGGTGCGCAGATGGTTGCTGCTGGCAGCCCGTGGCGCCGACAGCCAGCGAGGCTCGGACCTCATCGTCCGCACCATGCGGAAGCAGCTTCCGAAGGAGGTCCCCGTGAGCGATCGCCTCCGGCAGCTAGCTGCAGACATCCTCCTGGGCGGCCGGGATCAGGACAGGCTTCTGGCTGGCGAGGTGTTGCACGAGATCCTCGTCAACGAGCGCGTCAGCGGCGCGGAGTTCTTCGAGTTCGTGACGCGCTACCAGGGCTCCGGCCATCCCAAGGTCGAGGAGACGATGCTGATTCTGCTGGGCCGCCGTGAGCACAACCGCCTGACCATACAGAAGGCCGTGGACTACCTCGGTCGCGTCAAGTCGGATCAGGCCATCGAGCCGGTCAAGAAGCTGTTCCAGAATCCACCCTGGCGCACTGGGGACAACGAGATCTTCCGCACCACCTGCCTGACGGCTCTGGACCAGATCATGGGAGAGGAAGTCGTGCCGTTCCTGACGGAGGCCAGCCGCACCGAGACCAACGCCTTCGTGCGCAACCGGATCGATGCCCTGCGCAAGAAGTACTAGGGTGTCAACCTACGCGGCAGACTACCTGGTCCGACCTGGGAGCACCTAGCGCCCCGGCCTGGCACCGCCCAGGTCGCCGGCCCTGAACCGCTCCAAGGCTTGGAGGACTTGGGGAGAAAAGGGGGCCTGAGACTGGGCCCGACGGAGGTCCCGCTCGGCCTCCCGCTTGCGACCGGCCCGCGCCAGCAGTTCGGCCCGATACACGAGCACCGACCAGTGGTCGAGGCCGCGGGCGACGCTCTGGTCCAGGAACTGGATTCCTGCCTCCAGGTCGCCCCGCTCCACCTTGGCTTGGGCGGCTGTGATGTAGACCAGCCCCTTGGGCTCGGCAATCTTCAGGCAGTGGAGCGCCGAGTCGACTGCCGCGTCGAAGAAGCGTTTCTCCCCGGTCCGTCTGCCGAGGGCGATCAGGGCGTGAGCGTGGAGGATCCGCAGCACAGGGCTCGAGGGATCGTCGGCGATCAGCATGCTGACGTGGCGGACTGCCGCCAGCGGACTGCCCTCGTCCCCCAGCTTCAACTCCGCCTGGGCCAGGTTCCGGCGTGCCATCCTGTGACGCGGCTGCAACGACAGCAGTTCGAGGAGGACCGCCCGGGCTTCGCGGTAGCGGGCAGCCCGCATGTGCAGTTCGGCGACGCCCGCCTTGGCCATGACGGAGTTCGGGTTGCGATGCTGCTCCTGCTGCCACAGATGCTCCTCGCTGCGAAAGTCGAGGTTGCGGTGGTTGGCGCGAGCCACGAAAGCCAGCAGGACCAGAACACCTGCGGCACTCAGGAACTGCAGCCGCCGGCCTCTGAGAGTGGGCACGGTCAAGAGATTGCTGACGCCGCAGGCCAGCACCAGGCAAAGACCGCAGATCAGGCCGTAGGTACGATGCTCCAGGTAGGGGACGTTCAGCGGCTTGATTACCCACGGCAGCGTGGTCCCCCACGCCAAGCAAGTGCCCAGGAACAACAGCGGCAGCCGGCGCGGGCTCCGCAGCCCCAAGTACGTCGCCACCCCCAGAAACAGGATGCTGCCCAGGACCGAGGGCGCCGCCAGGTCGTTGGCAAAGGCAACCGGCGGATCCATGGTGAGGTGGATGGGGACCAGGAAGTCGAAGACTACCCCGGGCAGCAGCCTCGCCATGGTTGCAAGCTGGGTGGCCATGTCGCGACCATAGCCGGTGTGCACATCCACGCCGCCGTGGAAGGAGTTGACCGTGAAGGTGGAAAGCAGAAGCAGGTGCTTGCGCAGCAGCAGGTAGCCGACCACCAGCATGACGGCGGGCAGGATCCGGATGCAGGGGCCCCGGAGCCTGAATGTCCGCTGTTTGACCATGTTCAGGAGTTCCAGGATCACCAGCAACACAGGCAGGATGATCCC